>JBAVNP010000208.1:0-11590 GCA_049691175.1 Sedimentisphaerales bacterium | reverse complement strand
CTTCAGCAGTTTCCCGAAAATTGTTGACCTGCTCAGAACCTTAAGCGATGTTGGGCTCGGTTATATGCAGCTTGGCCAATCCTCAACGACTCTTTCCGGCGGCGAAGCACAGAGAGTCAAACTTGCCGCCGAACTGGGAAAAAGCTCGACAGGCCATACTTTGTATCTGCTCGATGAGCCGACCACAGGTCTGCATTTTGCCGACATTCATAATTTGCTCAACGTCCTGCAGAGGTTGTGCGATTTGGGAAATACCGTAATTGTGATTGAGCATAATCTTGATGTAATCAAGCTTGCCGATTACATTATCGACCTCGGCCCTGAAGGGGGGCAGGCCGGCGGGCAGATTATCGCCGCTGGAACGCCCGAAGAAGTTATCAGGGTTGAAAAAAGCTACACCGCACGGTATCTTAAGACATATCTGAACGGCAAAAAGAATAAGGAATAAATTTGAAAAACTTCAAAACTCTGCAATGGATTGGCGATGCCGATGGTTTCCTTGAACTGACAGACCAGCGAAAACTTCCTGCCCGGTTTACGACGATACAATGTAAAACGCCTGAACAGTTATACGAAGCTATAAAGACTCTTGCCATAAGAGGCGCCCCGGCAATAGGCGTAGCCGCCGCGTTTGGAATTTGTCTTGCAGCGCAGGAAACGCAAAAATTAAAACTTGCAGAGGCATTAATCCATATCGAAAAAAAAGCCGATTTGCTTTCAAAGTCAAGGCCCACAGCAGTTAATCTTTTCTGGGCTTTGGAGAGGATGAAAAATAAAGCTCGCACTTTTTCAGCCCAAAATCCGGATGCGGAAGTAAAGGATTTAAAAAGATGTCTGCTTGATGAGGCGCAGAAAATTTACAATGAGGATGTCGAGATGTGCCGTAAAATCGGCGTAAACGGTGAAAAATTCATTCCTGACGGCTCAGCAGTTCTTACCCACTGTAACGCAGGCGCTCTTGCAACGGCGGGCGACGGCACGGCTCTTGCCGCGGTTTTTGAAGCCCAGAGAAAAGGAAAAAAGTTCAGGGTTTATGTTGACGAAACAAGGCCGCTTCTGCAGGGTGCAAGGATTACAGCCTGGGAGCTTAAGCAGGCGGGGATTGACGTTACGCTTATCTGCGATAGTATGGCAGGGGCTTTGATGAAGGACGGCAAAATAAACGCCGTGTTTGTCGGCGCAGACAGAATCGCCGCCAATGGCGATACCGCCAATAAAATCGGTACTTATTCTTTAAGCGTTCTCGCCAAAGCGCATAATATACCGTTTTATGTCGCCGCCCCGTCGAACACATTCGATTTAAAATTAAAAAATGGCAGCCAAATCCCGATTGAACAAAGACCACCGCAGGAAGTAATTAATTATATGAATGTTCAGACCGCGCCGCAGGATATAAATGTTTATAATCCCGCCTTTGATATAACGCCTGCGGAAAATATCTCGGCTATTATTACGGAAAATGGTATTATTCAGTCGCCGGCAGAAGAAAAAATCAGAAAAATTATCAGATAGGTTTAATTATGAAACAGAAAAAGAATAAAACTACAGAGGTATCAGGCCAATTGTTGCCGCAGACCGAAAAAAGGGAAAAACAGGTTAATATTTTTTTGTTCTTTCTGCTTCTTGCGTTCGGCGTCTATCAGGCTGTTATTTATTGGGGGCATCAGGTTGTGCCGCATTTTGACTTTGGCTGCTTTGCGCTGGTAGGCCGCCAGATTCTGTCCTTTCAGATGCCTTCCGATTTCAAAAGAGTGCCGCTGGTCGGAATACTGCAGGTATTGCTGGGGAAAATTACAGGCGGACAAAGCCCCGACTTTACCGGCGCCTGGCTGCTTAACTCGATAGCCCATTCATTAACAGCCGTATTATTGTGGCTGACAGGGCGAAAAATCATCGGCCGTTCAGCGGCCTTGTTTGCCGTTATAGCTATAATCAATCCCTGGGGTCTGCAGCTTTTAACTGAGGGTATTGCCGAAACTACACTTCTGTTTTTCGTCTGGCTTACTTTATATTTTATATTCATAAGGTCGAAATGGGCTTATCTTTTTGCCGCACTGACGTCGATGGTGCGCTATGAAGGAGCGGCTCTTATCCTTGGCGCCTTTGTTCTGGATATGATTGAAGCGAAGAATAAAAAAGAGCGGATTTTCTCTTTTATTTGCGCCGCCGTTGCTTCGATGCCGCTTTTGCTTTGGCTGGCCGGAACCATCCTGAGTCAGACAGGAATGGGTGAGACACACTACTTTAAAACGTTGTTTGCCAACCAATTCAAAACAAAGTTTATTGAAGGAAGAGAGAGCAGAACCGGCTTTATAAAGCACGCCGATATGCTCTGGCAGGTCGGGTTCTATCAGTTGTTTCTTCCTTCTCCGCAGGCAGGTCATGACCTTGCTCAATCGCTTATGAATTTAAGCAAATTTTTTGTCCTTATCAGTTTTCTGTTCGGCTCCATATATGGCTTATTCAAACGCCAGTGGAAAATACTTGTCCTGCTGATATTTGTCATTCCGTATTTCTGGCTCCACGCCAAATATCCTTATCCGATGCCAAGATACCACGCGACCATTTTCGCTATAGTTTTGCTTGTTTGCCTTTATGGCCTGCAGGGCTTCTGGAAACTGATAACGGATAAACTTAAATTGCCCAAAGGAATTATAATTGCGTTGCAGTTGGTTGTAATACTAATCGCGATTATCTGGACTCTCGGCCTGCTCGGTTTTCTTCCGAGATTAGCCCAAATGAGCGCAGCAAGCGCATCGCTGCCGTATGTTGCAATATTGGCGGTGCTCGTTGCCCTTGCCGTCGGATTTCTTGCCTATAAGGAAAGCATAATTAAAGAAGTTACTATCCTCGCATTGATGGTTCTGATTATCGTCTCCAATCAGTTTGCCGTGGCGGGTTTAGTAGGCAATGGCGGCCGTGATATAGAGTTTAAGTATCTTGCCGACTGGTATGTTCAAAACGCCAAAAAGGGGGAAAAGCTCGCAACAACAGCCCCCGCACTGCTTGCGACAATGGCCCCGCAGCACAAAGATAGTTTCATTGATATGGAGGCCTTTGTTGAGGCAAACAGCCCCGCTGAATTTGTGGATTTATGCTGCAAAAAAAATGTCACTTATGTAATCTGGGATTCGAGGATAGGTTTCACGCCCTCGGATGATTATTACAAAATCTGGAAAATGCAGAATATTGCTCCTCTTGCCGCAGGACGCGATACAGGCCCGTATCAGTTTATCACGCAGTTAAGAGCCAATGAAAGACGTTTCGTAAATGTCTATCGTCTCCACTGTCCTTCGGTTGAAAATAAACCTTAGTTTATTTAACTGCGATAACTTCCTTAACTTCCGGCACACGTTCCTTGAGGAGTCTTTCGACGCCCATTTTTAATGTCATTTGTGCTCCCGGGCATCCTCGGCAGGCTCCCTGAAGACGAACCTTCACAGCGTTGTTTGTGTCTATTTCTATAAGTTCTATATCGCCGCCGTCATTCTGAAGCATTGGTCGGATACTGTCGATTACTTCTGTAACTTTATCTTTTAAGCTCTTTTCACCCTTATTGCAGCCGCAATTTTCACACATTATCAAACTCCTAAAAATAATTCGGATTAGAAAAGGATATTATAACAAATACTTCCTGGTTTACCAGTTATTTAATCCGATTCAGGACTTAAAGAGCCTGATTTTGGGTCTTCAGAATGCCGTTATATCGTATTCAAATTCAAATCGCAGTTTATGTTTCGCCTCTTCCTGTGCCAACTTCAGAAAAATATCTTTGAGCCTTTGTTCCTGAATAATCGCCGCCAAATCAGTGTAAAGTCTGCGTGAGGTCTCCTCCTTTTTCATTCCCACAACAAGCAGGTCAACATAACTCATTTTGGGATTCGGCTCAACGTCCTTTGCGTAATCGACAATGTCAAGCTTTCCGACTTCCTGCTCACCTATCCTGCCTTTGCCGGCCTTAACGGCCTGAAGTTTTGTCTTATGCTCCAATTCTTCCACGGCCAAATCCGAAAAAACTTTGACCATCTTGGGTTTTTCCGCCATTGCCGCCAGTTTCACATAGAAATTATAAGCGTCAACCTCCCGATTTATCGCAAAATCCAGAATCTCATCAGCGGATTTGAATTTCTTCACATCGTAGTCCCATTTCGCAGCTTGTTTAATCTCTCCCTTGTCCATATCTATATTTTACCCGCAGCCTGCCCAAATGGCAATACATTGCTATTTTTTATAATTACTTTTTTCTCGGTGTTTGGAGTTTACCCCGTGAGATGTCCGCCCGCAGGCGAGACTTATCTCATCGGGGCGGGAAATTCAGGACCGCAAACTCCCCGTGATAAATTTTCGCCGCCTCGTCGTATGCCCTCGCGGCTTCTTCCTCATTATCGAAATAGCCTAAATGCTTTCGTGTCCTGTTATAATTTATCGCAGCTCTGTATTTTTCTCTTTCTTTTATTAAACGAACGCCTCTATATTTGGAACTCCCTTTTTTCCCTGTCTTTTTGTTGAAGCTGTTTTGGGCGTATGTCGCAAAACGCAGATTATCTTTAGTATTATTTAGTCCGTTGCCGTCCTTATGGTCAACGATTTTACCTTTCGGTGCGTTCATAATAACTCTGTGCATTTTTGTAAATTTACATTCATCATAGCGGACGGCATAATAATTTTTGCTGCCGCTTTCATAAAGCTGCCAGTTATATCCGGCCAATTTCTGATAATCTTCCGGGTCAACGATGGTGTACCGGTATTTTTTATCGACATCTTTGTTTGTAATCAGTTTTATGCGTCTAAACGCAAAGCCGTATCGTTTTTTCCGGTATCGCAGCAGAAAATAAACGATGATACTTTCGATAATTGCCGGCACTTTAATTTGAAATTTTAAATACATTTTAGCTCCCATGATAAATAAACTCTAAATCCTAAACCCTAAGCACTAAATAAATTCAAAATACTAAACCCAAATGTTCAAAACGACATCGTTTGGGTCATTTTTCGATTTTAGGGTAATTAGGATTTGTTTAGGATTTAGATATTAGAAATTAGGATTTTTCTCATTTTTCATTTTTCACTGTTCACTTTTAGTTTTTCACTTGTTCAAGGCCGCATAGGCCTCTCTATATATAGAATAGAAGTTGCGCGTTTTTGTCGAAATTTGATCAAGAAAATTTTGTCCGCAATTCGTAAGTATTTGTCAGACAAGGAGATGAATTTTTTCATTTTTTCAAAACGCGCAACAAAAAAGTTGCGCGTTTTTGCTTATCTGGATATGGCTGGCAGAGTTTATGAAATGACTGAATCCCCAATTAACATCGCCCTTGGCGACCCCTCAAATTTTCAATCGTATTCTCTTGTTTCCGTCTGATTTAACGCTATAATTTGCGAAGATTTTACTAAGGAATTATATCAATGGCGACTTAGGAGAAAAATATGGCTCGCCCAAAGGCGGCATCTAAAAAAATGAGCATCAATCAGTTGCGGGTAAAGGCTAAAAATCTCGGCATAGACCCGGGCAAAATGAAAAAAACAGAGCTTATCCATACTATCCAGAGAACCGAGGGGTTTGCGCCTTGCTTTGGCACAGCAAACGGTTCCTGTCCGCAGGAAACCTGTTGTTTCAGGAATGACTGCCTTGCGCTGAAGAAATAATTTTTATAGGGGAAACTACGAAAACTTGTCCGCCTATGGCGGATCCAAACTTGAAGTGTGGTTGGACTCGGAATCGACATCAGTATGGGAAAGTACGAAATACAAGGCTGTTTTGCAGGTGTATTATGAAACTCTCAGGACTCAAGGCCGCCGGAGTGTGGGCCTTTGGTATTGCAGCAGTCGGGGCAGTCGTGTTCCTTTTATACTTGCCGTGTCACTCAAAACCTGATGGGACACCGTTGTCGCCCGATCCCGTAAAACCCAGCGTCAAATCCATGAAGGTACTTATCGTTCACAGCTATAACCCGGAGTATGTCTGGGTACAGCGTATCAACACCGGAATAATGAAAGAATTGGCAGACCTGCCCGTTGAAATGAAGATGTTCTACATGTACACTAAACGGAAAAGCGATGAGGCTTTAAGGGTCGCGGCGGGCAAGGAGGCTACGAAAATAGTTGCGGAGTGGAAGCCGGATATTGTGATAGCTTCGGACGATGCCGCTCAAAGGTATTTTGCATCGCGATACGCGGGCGATGACAACTTTCCGATAGTGTTCTGCGGGGTCAACGGCAATGTCAAAGATTACGGCTACCCCGCATCGAACGTAACGGGAGTATTGGAGCGGCCGTATTTCGAGGAGACGCTGAAGTTTCTCGCTGTGTTTCGGCCGAAGTTCAAACGGATAGCTATAATATCCGAAGATTCCTCGACATCCGAATTGGACTCTCGTTTCGTGCGTACCGCACCTCCGCCATTCGAGGTGCAGTCATATACGACATGCAAGGATTTTGACGAATGGCAGAAGGCCGTGAAAGACGCTCAGGACAAGGCTGATGCCATCGGCGTTTGTACGTATCACGCAGTCAAGCGAACAGGCACAAATGAAAATATGCCGCCCGCCGAGATTATGCGATGGACTCTGGACAATAGTGCGCTGCCGGTAGTCGGGTTCCTGAATTTTGTGGTCGAGGATGGCGCCCTTTGCGGCGTGGTGGAATCAGCTGAGGAACAGGGACTCCGCGCCGGTCAACTGGCCAAAATGATTCTTGGGGGCAGAAAAGCATCGGAATTTCCAATCGTTGAGCAAGGGGTTAACGCACGAAAAATGCTCAATATAGACACAGCCCAGAAACTCGGTATCGCTGTTCCTGATTACCTTTACAAGTTTGTAGAGATAGTACATACGGGAGGTTCGACAGTCAAGTGAGGAGAAGAAAGAGGGGGGAATAATAGGGAATGTTGGTTCTGTTGAAAAAACATTTTAATTTTTAATATTACTGCGTAATCTGTGTAATCCGCGGTTCAAAACCTGAAAAATAAAACCCCGCCGGAGTAGAAAATTACGAAGGAGTCTCCAGTTCCTGCCAGCGGGCGTAAAGTTCATCGAGCTGCTTTTTCAATTGCCCGGCCCTGATACCGACTGTGACAACTTCTGAACTCTTTTTATAACACGCCGGGTCAGCCATCATCTCGTGCAGCTGCCGCAGCTCGCTTTCCAATTTTTCGATGAGAGCGGGCAACGCTTTGAGCTCCTTCTTTTCCTTAGAAGTCAATTTTCGCACCGGTTCTTTCAGCGGCGATTGCTTCACCGCTTTCGCCGGGGTTTTTTCTGGCTCGGGTTTTGGCACTGCCTTTTTCTGCCTTAGCCAGTCATCGTAGCCGCCGATATATTCCTTTACAACGCCATTGCCTTCCAATGTCATAATACTGGTAACGACGTTATTTAGAAATTCGCGGTCGTGACTTACCATCAGCACCGTCCCGGGATAGTCGAGCAAAAATTCTTCGAGCAGCTCCAGCGTCTCGATGTCAAGGTCATTTGTCGGCTCATCCATCACCAGCACATTGGCCGGCCGTGCAAAAAGTTTCGCCAGCAATAGCCGATTCCGCTCGCCGCCGGAAAGATTCGACAACGGGGCCAGCGACTGGTCAGGCGTAAACAAAAAGTCCTGAAGATAGCCGATGACGTGCCGGGGATTTCCGTTAATCGCCACTGTCTTATTGCCGTCGGCGATATTTTCATACACGGATTTCCCATAATCAAGCTGCGCGTGCAGCTGGTCGAAATACGCGATTTGAAGGTTCGTGCCATGTCGTATTGTACCCTGCTGGGCCGCAAGTTCCTTAAGCAGCACCCGCAGCAGCGTCGTTTTTCCCGAGCCGTTAGGCCCGACGACGCCGATTTTGTCGCCGCGCATAATGGTCGTGGAAAACTTCGAAATAATCGGGCTTTCGGGCAGATACGCGAATGAAATGTCCTTCGCCTCGATTACCAGCCTGCCGGATTGCTGAATATCCTGCATCTGCATCCTGACATTTCCGATTTTCTTTCTGCGGTCTCTCCGCTCATTACGCATCTTCTTGAGCGCCCGCACACGACCCTCGTTGCGAGTTCGGCGTGCCTTTATTCCCTTGCGAATCCACACCTCTTCCTGCGACAGCTTTTTATCGAACAGCGAATCCTCGACCGCTTGTGCTTCATTGGCGATATCCCTGCGAACCAGGAATGTTTCATAGCTGCAAAAATAACTCCTCGCCCGGCCCCTATCAAGTTCGATGATACGCGTCGCCAGCTTCCTGACAAATACCCGGTCATGGCTGACAAAAATCAGCGTCCCTTTATAGCCGGCCAGAAAATCTTCAATCCACGTTATCGCTTCGATATCGAGATGGTTAGTCGGCTCATCAAGCATCAGCACATCAGGCTTGCGAACAATTGCCTGCGCCAGCAATACTCGCCGTTTCATTCCGGCCGAAAGGCCCGCCGCTTCCATCTCGCCGTCCAGCTCCATATTTTCAATGATGTTCTCGACATACCGGTCCATCTGCCAGCCGTTTTCGGTATCGAGCGAGTGCTGCAGTTTATCAAGCTTAGTCAGCAGCGATTTGTTATCATGGTCGCCGGCGAGCTGATGGCTGACTAAATGATACTGCGCCAGCAGCTTTCCGCATTGGCCCAGCCCCTCGGAAACAAACTCAAACACCGTCCCGCTGAGATTATCCGGCACATCCTGTGTCAGGCACGTCACATTAAGCTGCGGCACACGCGAAACATCGCCTTTTTCGGGCAAAACTTCGCCTGTAATGAGTTTCATCAGCGTCGTTTTCCCAACGCCGTTGCGGCCGAGCAGACAAACCCGCTCGCCTGCCTCGATTTGTAAATTTATATGTTCGAGCAGTGGCCGGCCGCCAAAACCAACGCTCACATCCTGCATTCCGATTATTCCCATACTGCTGTGTGCCTCATAGATTTGCAAACCGTATATAAATACTAAAACCGCGGCAATAATATCAAAATCTTCCTCAAATTACAATAATCCCGTTTTTATGGTTAGCCCCCGTGTTTAGTTTCTGTGGAAATAATTGGGGACAGTGGAAATAATTGGGGACAGTCACCTATTTTTGAATTAGGAAATAATTGGGGACAGTCACCTATTTTTGAATTATATTTTATTTTCTCTGAGTTCTCTGTGGTGAAAAGTTTGGTTCTGTTTCAAAACCTGAAAAACAAAACCGCCGGCAAACCCGGCGGCTAAATAGAATTCTGAGTTCTGTGTTCTGAGTTCTATATTCTTTTACTGGTTATCTGCGATTTCCGCTCGTTCAAACCCTGCCATAGCCACCGTGCCGGTGCGAGCCAGATTTTTTATCCCGTAAGGCCGGCAGGCCTCGATAAAGGCCTCTAATTTTTCTTCCGTATCGGCAAGTTCGACCATAACGAATTTCTGTCCGATATCCACGACTTTGCCTTTGAACATCTCGACAAGCGCGAGGATTTCAGGTCTTTTCTCCGGCGGAGCGTGAACGCACATCAGCATTAAATCGTGAGCGATAACGTCTTTTATAGCGAAGTCCTGAACCTTGACAACGTCGATTATTTTCTCCAATTGTTTGCGGACCTGCTCTACGACCTTATCGTCTCCGATAACGACTATAGTCATTCTGCTCAACGCCGGCTCGTCTGTCCTTCCGACAGCCAATGAATCGATATTAAAAGCCCTTGCCGCGAACATCCCGGCCACGTGTGCCAGCACTCCCGGCTTATTCTGAACCAATGTGCTTATTATATGTTTCATAGTTTTTACCTTAAAAATCATCTCCCGATTTATCGGGATTCCACATTTTTTATTTTTGATATTTTATTTTTAATTTTCGTTATGCCATACTTTCAAATATATCCAGACCATCCATTTCGTGCAGGCTTTTTCCTGCCGCGACCATAGGCCAGACATTTTCTTCGCGTTCGACATGAAAATCGACAATGCAGGGTTTCTTTTCCGCCAGCATTTTCGCGATAGCGTTTTTAACTTCGCTTTTCTTTTCAACAGTGATTCCAACCGCGCCGAGCGCCTGCGCAACAACGGCAAAATCGGGATTAGTCAGATAGCTTTTCGAATATCTCTTATTATAAAACAGTTCCTGCCATTGGCGGACCATTCCCATATAGCCGTTGTTGATGATGCAGACTTTTATCGGCAGTTCGTATTGGACAGCGGTGCTGATTTCAGTCAGGGTCATATTAAAGCTGCTGTCGCCGTCAATATCGACAACAAGAGCGTCCGGCAAAGCAGCCTGTGCACCAATCGCCGCGGGCAGTCCAAAGCCCATAGTTCCGAGTCCGCCGGAGGTTATAAAGTGTCTGGGCTTTGTATGTTTATAAAACTGCGAAGTCCACATCTGGTGCTGACCGACGCCGGTAACGATTATAGCCCTGTCCTTTGTCGCTTCCCAAATCTGCTCGATAACATATTGAGGCTTGATGTTCGGACTCTTTGTATCGTAGCGAAGCGGGAAACGGCTTTTCCAATCTGCTATTTTATCGAACCATTCTTTTCTTTCTTTATGCTGAACTTCTTTTGTCAGTTCAGTGAGAATATATTTCGCATCGCCGACAACGGGTATATTAACAGCGACATTTTTACTGATACTGCTTGGGTCAATATCAATATGAATAACCTTTGCGTTAGGCGCGAAGGTTTTAACTTTGCCTGTTACGCGGTCGTCGAAACGCGCACCGATAGCGATAAGCAAATCGCATTCCTGAACAGCGTAATTTGCGTAAGCAGTTCCGTGCATTCCGAGCATATCGAGCGATTCCGCTCGTGTCTGGTCGTAAGTTCCCAGCCCCAAAAGCGTCATAGTCACAGGAAGATTCGCCTTTTGCGCGAAGGCTCGGAGTTCATCGGAGGCATTTGCGGAAATAACGCCGCCGCCGACGTAAACAACCGGCTTTTCGGATTTGTTGATTGCTTCCGCAGCCATTTTTATCTGGCGATGATGGCCTTTAGCCTGGGGTTTGTAGCCGGGCAGGGAAACTTCTGTCAAAGGCTTCATCTGGCATTTGGCAACTTCGATATCAACCGGAATATCAATAAGCACCGGTCCTGGCCGTCCTGTTTTTGCTATGTAGAACGCTTCACGAATTGTCTGTTGCAGTTCGTTAACGTCTTTGACGATTACGTTATGTTTCGTGATGGGACGTGTAATGCCGGTGGTATCAGCTTCCTGAAAGGCATCGTTGCCAATCAGGTCTGTCCGCACCTGGCCTGTAATCGCAACTATCGGCACGGAATCCATCATCGCGTTCGCAATGCCTGTTATAAGATTGCACGCTCCAGGCCCGCTGGTTACGACAATAACTCCGACTTTGCCGCTCGCGCGTGCGTAACCATCAGCCATATGACAGCCGCCTTGCTCGTGACGGGGAATAATAAAGTTAATCGGGGCATCATAGAGCTTGTCAAACAATGGCAATACGACTCCGCCGAGATAGCCGAACATTGTATCGACGCCTTGCTCAATGAGTGTAGCGACAATAATTTCAGCGCCGGTTTTGATAGGTAAAGCGGATGGACTCTGGGGGGAACTTTCCTGTGAAGCGTTTTTCTTCATTTTTTTACTCCTGATAAACTATTCAGTTATTCCAGCAATCCGCGGCTTTTA
>JBAVNP010000207.1:0-2044 GCA_049691175.1 Sedimentisphaerales bacterium | reverse complement strand
ACATCCAGCCTTGCCCGATACTGAAACTCTTGTGAAGTGAATATTTTCTATGTGCACCATATGTATGTTGGAAATATTTATTATATGACCGGCAAGTAAATTTTCCCCATCAAGCATTACATACTGGCCTTGCGGCAAAGGATTGCCGGCAGTACTGTCACAGCCGATAATTTTGAGCCACTTGTTGTTTGTGTAGTCGCCGCCGGCAGTATCAATATCTATTGTATTGCCATAAGTGCCGATTGAAAAAGTATTGCGGATATAAATTATTGTATCACTGCCGTTGACAACATTATCAAGAGCGATCTGCAGTCCGGCACAACCACGATAAGCATTTTCCCAACTTGTGCCGTTGTTATTGCCGGTCTGCAAAGTGCCATCAACATAAACTATTGTAGCCATTTTCCGCTATGCCTCCTAAACAGGAACGTAAAAGTTATGATGACCCCTTGCATCTGTTATTGATGTTATATCGCCGCCGCTTGTTGTTATAACCGCCAGACGCAAATGCGGCGTAGTTTGCATATCTGGAAAGCAGTTGTATTCATTTGTAACAAGGCTGCCCTGCGAATTAAGATAGACATAAATACTGCTTTTGTCATCGGCCAGTGTGTTGCCGCTCGAGCCGCCATATTCTACAAGTGTCGTTCCCAGCCAGAACTTGCCGCTCTTTACACCAATGTCTAATCCGCCTTCATCGAAAACCCGTAAATCATTCGCTCGTTTCATCGCCAGAAGCAGTCTGTAAAGCAGTTTGCGAAACTCAAGATAATAAGGCGCTTTGCCGGTAGTAATGTATTCAACGCCTGTTTCCGTATCATTTGCAATATTCAAAAGCTCATTGTCCGATGGATAAACTTCAGCCATTTTTAAACCTCTTTAAAAATTATTCTATTTCCAAAACCAATTTACCATTTTGTTTGTCAAACGATTTCACTTCAAGTCTTTCAGCAGGCCTGGCAGGAGGAATAACCGTTATCTGTTCCGTCTCAATCGTCTCCTCTGTTTCATTGCCCGCGCTATCCGTAACTTTAATATTGAATTTATAATTTCCCGCTTGAAACTGCCCGCTTTGCCAGCAGAGCATATCGGAATCAAAACCAAACCAGCCTATGCCGAAATTGCCTTTGCCGAATCCTATTGCAGCGGAGCCGTCATAACCAAAATCGCTTCTGCCAAAACAGCTCAAGCCAAACCCGCCTTTATCCGCAGATTCCGGCTGGATTTTTATATCTCTCCTGTTCAGTCTGTCGCCCTGGAGGTAATAATCAACATTGCCATTGGCCGGAAGATTATCCGTCCGTGGAAATTCGAGTTTCACACGTCCTGCCTGAACCTGTTGGCTCTGGAACTCGTCTGAAAAATCAATATCAGCATATCCCGGCTCAACAGCATAAACTTCTATTCTAACAGCGGTTTGGCCAGAAAGCGGCACAGGCACAATTAATTGTTTTTGGCCGGGTTCAACAGTTACGCCCGCAAATCTGCCATTGACATAAACCTGGTGAAGCATATCGCTGTAAATCGAATACCATTTGACAACTGCCACGCCTGCGAGCTGATTTGCCGCTCCATTGCCGCTGACTCCCGCCGGCAATACAAACGCCCTAACTCTGCTTATACCTTCACTCAGAATCATTAATTCAATCCTGCTGTTTATATGTTATTTGATATTGGCAGCTTGTATGCGCCCCGCCGCTAATAAATGGTTCTGTCTGAAATTCTTCAATCAGAAGATTTTCAAAGACATTCCCATCGGAACATTTTAAAACATGTAAATTGCCGTCTATAAGTTCGTTTATCACGCCAATCTGCTGCTGGAGCTCAGTCTGATTTCTGGCACGTAATTGGCCTTTCTGTATGAGTTTTCTCCCTCGCGAACCAAGGTCGATATTTATCTGCCCGTCAAGACCTGCCGCCGACCTTTGAATAATACTCCTTTGAGGGCTTTTCACCTCAAGTTCAAAAGATCCTTCAGCAAAAAATATCTTATCGTCAAGTGCTGCTTTCATTTTCTAATCCCTCAACAGTCTGACACTGGCGC
>JBAVNP010000206.1:0-2665 GCA_049691175.1 Sedimentisphaerales bacterium | reverse complement strand
GCAGGAAAAGCAAATGGGACGCGATACCGCAGCGCAGGTTGAAAAAGAACTCGGTCAAAGCATCAAAGACCAGCGGATTCAGAGTTATATAAATTCAGTAGGACAGGGTACTGCACGGATAAGTCATACGCCGGACGAAGGTTTTTCCTACAAAGCCATCGACCATAAATCGGTAAACGCCTTTGCTCTGCCGGGCGGTTATATTTATATCACTACAGGTTTGCTTAAAGAACTTAACAGCGAAGCACAGCTTGCATCTGTGCTGGCGCACGAGACAGCACACGTTACGGCAAGACATATCGCTCAGCAGATTACGAGAGATATCCTGATTGATACTGGTTTAAGTGTTGTCGGTTCGCAGGCAACATCATCAGCGATGAGGGTTGCAAATATCGTAAGACAGCTTGAGAGTATGTCTTTTACCAGAGAGCAGGAAAAACAGGCCGATGAGGTCGGTCTGGATTATCTTGTCAAGGCCGGTTACACGCCTTATGGTATGATTGAAACGATGGAGATATTGCAAAGAGCGAGCGGCTCCCGGACGATAGAATTTTTCTCGACACATCCGAATCCTGAAAACCGCATCGGGTATCTGCAGGAACGTATCTATAGTAAAGGTTATCGCGGCGAGGGGAAAACAGGCCAGAGTGAATATTCCGCCAACGTTCTAAACAGACTTGGAAAGTAATATTGCCGCGATAAGTGCGATACAGCCGATAGTATGCAGCAGAATAGTGACTCTGCTTAATGCAGTATAACCTTTTTGTGAGAGTTTCTCTGCCTCTGCGTTTTTGAAACATATTGCGCTGATACTAATTGTTGGTATCAGCAGAACTGCTGATGCAAGAACTTTAAGATTTGCAATCGCATACAAAACAATCAGGACACAAAGCACTATGAGGACTGCTCTGTAAAAGTTCGCGGCGTTTTTTATGCCGAGGGTAACGACAATCGTTTTTTTGCCGACTGCTTTATCTGCGTTAAAATCAGGAAATTCGTTTGCGAAAATTACGAGGAAAATCAGGACGGCAACAATAATCCCCGGCAGTATAGGCAAAGTGCTGAAACTTAATGTTTGAATATAAAAAGAGCCGTAAACCGGCAAAATGCCGAATAATAAACCTATTGTTATTTCACCTGCCGTGCGATAACCCAGCTTAAAGGGAGTTGCGGTATAGAAATATCCGCCGAGCAAGCCGATGACGCCTAACAGCAGCACAAAGAAACTTTTTGTTAATATCACTATAATAAGACCCAAACTTGCGCCGATAAAAAGAGCAATCCAGGCTCCTACGATAACCTCGCCGGGAGTAAGAAGATTTTGCTGAATCAGTCTGCTTCCGCCTGAGAACGGCGTTTTATTATCGTTGAGCCAGTCATTTCTGGAGATATGGTCGAAATAATCATTTGCGATATTGGCTCCCGCGTGAAGAGCGACAGTTGCAGAGACGGCGAGAATGAAAAGAATTAAATTAAAATATCCTGTATTCGCATAGGCGGCAGCAGTGCCGACAATTACAGGCAGTGCGCTTGCGGTAAAAAATGGCGCCCTTAACTCCGAGAGCCACAGAGTAATTTTTGATTGTTCAACCATAGAGGAATACTTTCTAATTACACCTGATTCTCACTCACTTATTTTTTAATGCCTTTGTAAATTTAATAAATAACATACTGGAAAAGTCGGGAATGTCAAGGGATTCCGCCGCAAGGCGGAAGCATCAATTTTAGATTTTGGATTGCCGATTTTAGATTAAGAATTCTACATTCTTTTTGTCCAAATAAGCAAAAACGCGCAACAAAAAAGTTGCGCGCTTTAAAAAAATAAAAAAATTTTTCTCCATACCTAACAAGCACTTACGAATTGCAGACAAAATTTTCTTGATCAAATTTCGACAAAAACGCGCAACTTCTCAGGTAATACGGAGGGACAGGTTGGTCCTGAAAAAGTGAAAGAAATAAGGAAGTAAGGAAATAGGGAAGTAAGGAAAAATGAAAATTGCAAAGGAACAATTTGATGTCATTTGATTTTACAAATTTTGAAAACGATGGCCTGGCCCCTGGCTTTATTGACTGGCTCGTCGATGAACAATGGGTCAATATGCAAATACATTTCGGCAGGCTATGGGACTATTATCAAAATCCAATGTATTCGACGGCCGGCTTATCCGCTGCCGACGCAAAACTGAATGAATCCGCGCGAACTTACATACAGGCACAGGAAATAGGGCTGCCTGCGAGAATTACAGGCATAAAGCGGGCAGAAATGAGCGGTATATTGGGCGGCAAAGCTGTCGCAGATATCGAAAGAAAAGAAGTTGTCATAGAAAATGATATCAGCTGGCGAATTAATGCTATGGTGGATTTCCTTTTCGGCAAAGGCGTTGATATTGTCAGCAGGGCACAGGATAAAAACAAGCGGGCCGAGATAGATAAAATTTTAAAACAGATATTCAATGCCAACGGCGGGGTAAGGTTCTTTCAGGATATGGCAGTGCTCGGGGCAGTTTATGGATTTGTGGACTGTGTCGTTCGGCCGGGGCAAAAAATTATTGATTATTATGCACGGAAACCCTCGACAAACATCTCCAACACTTCTTCTTCCTCCTCCTCTCAAACGTTCTTTGAACAGGCACTTGAAATTATTTCAGACTGTTCACTTGAACTG
>JBAVNP010000205.1:0-1962 GCA_049691175.1 Sedimentisphaerales bacterium | reverse complement strand
TCTCGGCCCCGTGGATACTATCTGTCCTGTATAAAGCGGCGCCCTGTCGAGATTGTCTTGAAGAAGTTTATGAATTTTTTCGTTTGTATATGTTATCCAGCAGGGGATTTGTTTTTGTTTTATTGCGAGGGTCTCGAACGAAAACGCCGCAGGTTTTTCGTCGCCGTTCTGGATTTGTATTTTATCGTAGTCGACTGTTTTCCCATCAAGCCTCGGCGGCGTTCCCGTCTTTAATCGTTTCACCTCGAGTCCGATTTTTTGCAGACAGTCCGAAAGTTCATTCGCCGCCGGTTCGTCTAATCTCCCTCCCGGCCATTGTTTGCTGCCAGTATGCATTATGCCTTTCAGAAATGTTCCCGTTGCGACAATTACTGTTTGGCAGTTATAAACTTTGCCGTCTGTGCAGAGAACACCTTTAACCTGATTATTTTCAGTTAAAATCTCAGCGACAAGACCTTCGATAATTGTAAGGTTATCAGTTTTTTCAAGTTCGTTTCGGACAAAATCGGAATATTTGTATTTATCGATTTGTGCCCTTGGCGAGCGGACTGCAGGTCCTTTTGAGCGGTTAAGCATCCGAAACTGTATTCCTGTAGCGTCTGTTGCAAGGCCCATAATTCCGCCGAGCGCATCTATTTCTCTTACGATTTGTCCTTTTGCTATTCCGCCGATAGCTGGATTGCAGCTTGCCTTTGCGATTGTATTTTTACTGATGGTTATAAGGGCTGTTTGAATGCCGATTTTCGCCGCCGCGTGCGCCGCCTCAACACCCGCGTGTCCTCCGCCGATAACTATGCAGTCGAAATGGTCGGTTTTCATTTTTCATCCGTTATTGCGACTGCTGAAGCAATAACAAAATTTGCCGTATGAGTAATGCTTAGGCTTACGTCTTTAACGCCTGATTTTGTTGCGATTTTTTTCACTTCGCCGGATATCGCAACCTGCGGCTGGCCGAACTGATTGTTGGTTATTTCTATATCCGTCCACGCAATTTTTCCCCGCCAGCCTGTGCCAAGAAGTTTAAGAATAGCTTCTTTTGCCGCGAATCTGCCCGCAAGTCTTTCTATCCGGTTTTTCATTTCGCTGGCCTGCTGTTGTTCAGTCGGTGTAAAAATCCTGTCAAGAAAATGACTGCCGTGCCGCTCTATCATTTCTTCTATTCGCGGAAAATCGACCAAATCTATACCGTGAAGTATTTTTTTATTCGTATTCATTTTTATCCGCCTCCGGCGGACGTGGTTAATTTTGTTTTTTCGCCTGGCTGTAAGCCTGTTCCGTGCAGTACTCCAGAAAATTATCTGCGTAGGTCAAATCAACCTGTGAAATAATTTTTTTCATCGTTTTATCGACCAGTTTCCGTTTTCTTTCAAAGAGGTATCTGGCTTCGACCTCCATCTGGACCTTTTCGAAGGGTTCGCAGATTTGAGTCTGTTTATTTTCGAGTTTTACGATAAAGATATGCCCGCCGGCTGATATAGGTTCGGAAACACCTCCGGCGTTCATATCCTCAGCGGTCTTTTCGATAACGCTGTAAGGCTCGACGAGCGACCCCGGCCGCACTGGTTTCCACAGCCCGCCGACTTTTGCACTCTCGTCGTGCGAATATTTTTTCGCCAGCTCGGCGAAATCCTCGCCGTTCCTGATTTTCTGCTCAATCTGGCCGGCAAGCTCCATCGCCTTTTGCTCTCCGTTTATATTTGGGTCGTTAGCATCAGCGAACCTTTCAGTCTCAAGGTCGATAAGCCGAAATTCGATAAAAGCGTTCTTTGTGTAACTTTCGCCCTTTATGGACTCGTAATACTTTACAAGTTCCGAATAGGTTATTGGTTTTTCATCTTTCATTTCCTCCGACAGAAACGCCTGCACAAGAATGGCTCGTCTTTGTTGCTGGTAAAAATCCTGCCACGTTGTCCCCATTTCTTTGAACATTTGTTCGACGGTGGCGTAATTGCCGCCGTAATG
>JBAVNP010000204.1:0-6222 GCA_049691175.1 Sedimentisphaerales bacterium | reverse complement strand
TTGAAGAATGGAAATTAAAACCATTCAGAAATAAGTTAGAAAAAGTTTATTTAAAAACGAAAAAATTTGCTGAGAAAATCGATATTTCAAGAATCAAAGGGAAATTATCGAAACATGATAAAAAGTTGAAAACGTTTAAACGGAATATAAGATCTCTTCACAAAAAAACGAAAAAATTAGACAAACGATTCAGAAAAACAAGAAAAAGTTTGAAATCCATTTGAGGACGTTTTTTGTGTCTACATTTTTAATTTTTTATCTTTTATATTTTATTTTCTCCCTGTTCTCTGTGGTGAAAAATAAAACCGTCTAAATTATAAAAGGCCGAATACCTTCGCCAAGACCTTAATCGGATGCTTTACCTCTTTGCCGGTCAATTGTTCTATCTGCATTTTACAGGTTGAACACTCTGTAAGAATCGTATTTGCCTCGGATTTTTCTATTTTTTCAGCTAATTTCCTGCCGATTTGCATCGAAAGGTCGTAATTTTTCTTCTGCATCCCGAATGTTCCCGCAATTCCGCAGCATCCGCCGTCAAGCTCCTTTACATCAAGGCCCGCAAGCTGCTTTAAAATCTCTATCGACGCCGGTCTCCTCTCAAGAGCAAGAAGATGACACGGTGTATGATGAACATATCTATCGGTTAACCCCCGGACCTGTGCCGGGGGTTTTATCTTATTCTGACTCACTAAACCTTTCAAATAGTCAAAAAACTCAAACGTATTTTCCGAAACAATCTTTGCATTCGGACTATCAATGAAATATCTTAAATCTTCCTTCAGGCACAAAGCCGCGCTCGGCTCAGAACAGATAATTTTATAACCCTGTCTTACGGCTTCAGAAAGATATTTGACATTGTATTCCAGGTCTTTTTTGCTTGTTTTTATATCGCCGTAAACAACGGCAGGCAGCGGTGCAGGCCTTTGTTTTGGAATTATCACATCAATATTATTAAGTCTTAAAAACTTTATAACCGCAAAACCCAATTCGTGGTCGTTATAATTGACAAAAGTGTCCGTAAAATACGCGACTTTATCGACGGGATTTTCTAATTTAGGCTGTCCGGCCAGCCATTTTTCTGCTTTTCTTATAAACGTCGAAAATCCGAATTTCGGCATCGCCCTTCTTTTATCAATTCCTGTTAATATCTGCATAATCCATCTGACAGGTGCAAGGCTCATAAAGATATTGCTTACCGGCGCAAAAGCGGATGCGAAAATGCTCATATAGCGATTGGAGGCCAGAATTTTAGCTGTGTGATTCAGGCCGCGTTTTTGTGCAAGTCTCGCCCTTACCTCCATTATCATTTTTGAAACATCAACGCCCGAAGGACAATCAACCACGCAGGCTTTGCAGTTCAGACAGGTTGACAGAATTTCCCGAAACTTCTCCGATTCAAAATCCTGCTCTGTCAGGATTCCCTTCGCCCAGGCCGCCAGCAGATTTGCCCTTGCCCGCGAAGAATCCATTTCATTACCCGTCGCACGAAAAACGGGACACATCCTTATCGCCGAATCGGTACTCCTGCAAACGCCGCAGCCACTGCACTGAATAAGCTCGAACTTAAATTCGTCAGGCTTAAAGTTAAGCTCTGTTTTTGTCCTTTCGCCGATGATTTTATTTCCGCCGCGCAAGTTCTGCGTCATTACCTCGGCGTTATCGCTGATGATTTTTCCGGGATTGAGAATATTTTTCGGGTCGAATATCTGCTTAAGCTGTTTTAGAATATCGCAATACTCCTCGCCGAAATGCTTTCTCATAAACGCCGCGTGAATCAAACCGTCAGCGTGCTCTCCGCTGAGCGACCCGCCCAGCGACAATGCCAGCGTAAAAACCTCTTCCGCTATATCCGTCATTTTTTTGACATCCGCCGGGTCCGACAAATCCAGGTAAGGCCTAACATGAATCTCACCGTCGCCCGCGTGTCCGTAATAAACCATATCCACGTTATATTTTTCGCCGATTTTCTGCAAACCCGCCAGATACTCGGCAAGTTTTTTATTATCAACCGAAACATCCTCGATAAACGGTATCGGCTGCTTCAAACCTTTCACCCTCGTCAATAGAGGAACAGCGTCCTTTCGGCATTTAAACAATCTCTTTTGCACAGCCGGGTCGAAGACGATTTTTTTGGCGAAACAAAGATTACCGACCTGCGAAACTGTTTCTTCTATCTTCTGTTTAACTTCTTCTATCGAACTGCCTGTGTGCTCAACAAGAAGACTTGCGACAGAATTGGGATTGAGAATATCGTGGTATTGCTCAAAAGCGTCCCTCGCTATTCTTATTAAATCCTGACCCATTAATTCGCAGGCCGCCGAGCCGCTATCGACAATCGACGGCACCGCCCTTGCCATTTTATCAAGCGAATCAAATTCAAACTGAATAACCGCTGCAACTTTCGGTATATCAACCGTCCGCAGCGTTACTTCCGTAAAAACGGCGAGCGTCCCCTCTGAACCAGCCAGAAGTTTAGCCATATCAATCTTATTGTCGCCAATTACATCCGCGATGTTGTAGCCGCTGTGATTTCTCTTTGTTTCAGGCTGAGCTTTTTCAATAAGCGCGGAATTAGAATTCAACAATTCGAAACATTCTTGCGTAACGGTTAGCCCCGACCCCTGTGGTCGGGGGTTTAAATTATTTACAAATTCAGCGACAGTCCCATCAGCCAGAACTGCCTTTATTTTTTCGATGAATTCGGCGATATAGCCGTATTTGAGCGAATGGGCGCCGGTCGAATTATTCGCGACAACTCCGCCGATTACCGCGCGGTTTGAGCTCGATGGGTCAGGCCCGATTTTTTTATTGAATGGCAAAAGATATTTATTGAGGTCGTCAAGCACAACCCCGACTTCGCAGGTAACTGTGCTGCCATCGGCACTTGCGCTGATGATTTTGTTCATAAACCGCGTGGTATCGAGCATAATGCCGCCCGTTAGCGATTCGCCTCCAAGTCCGCTGCCGGCTCCGCGTGCGACAACCGGAATATTATTTTGGCCGGCATATTGGACAACAGCGGCTATATCCTCGATATTTTTAGGCGCAACGATACAGATTGGGATTATCTGATAGATACTCGCGTCCGTGCTGAACGCCACGCGAGTAAAAATATCAGCCAAACATTCGCCCTTTATCAATCGGCTAAGCTGGTCTGCAATTTCCTGTGGCTGTTTGTATGTCATAATCTCTCATTATATATAAAACGGCCTATTTGTTCAACATTGCTTATTTGTCGGGGCCGGTCTGTGTTCCTTGTATTTCCTTAAATCCTCCTTCAGCAGATAGCTCCTGAACGGCTCGTTCCTGAAACACGGAAAATTCAGAGGTGCGTAATCTTCCTCTCCCATCTGCAGGACAAATTTATCTCTTGCAAAGGCCGCGATAACTCTGTTGTGAGGACTATCCGGCAGGTGAAACGACAATTCTTTATCGCGGCCCAGGTGAAGTTTTGCCTGGCAATATTTCCTCCCATTTCTGTTCTTTATGCAGACGCCGAGGAATCCTGCCTGATTTTTTCGTTTTTTATTGAGGCCGTTTTGTCTTCCATTTACAATCCTCAGGTTTTTTCTGCGGTTATCAAGCGGGTCTCTGTTTATATGGTCAACAATTTCGCCTTTTTTGGCGTTCATTACAAACCGTGCAAGCGGAACATGCTTTTGCGGCGGTTTTTGGCCACAGACAATTATCACATAACCTCTGCCGTCGATGCGTATTGTCTTAATATCGCCGTTGTATTTTTTATCAGGCACGAAGTGGCGGGTATTTATGATTTTGTAAAAAATGTCAGGGTCAACTTTGACTAATTGGCCTTGAATTTTGAACATCAGGTAATCTCTTTTGGGTTTTGTGGTGATGGTCTGCATAAATTCTCTCCTTTAAAGTGAATGGTGGGTTATGGAAATAAGGATGTAAGGACGCAGGACGCAAGAAAGATGTCGTTAAACGGTTGACTTCGACGAGCTCAGTCGAGTCGCGGTTGCGCAGCTCGTTTCGTATTTCGTCATACGGTTGACGTAAGATGTTTATTACAAAGGAGTTAAGCAAAAGGTGCTAAAAATTAACTATTTGTCAAATAACAAGGGTATTTTAACAAATCGCATAACAAGAGTCAAGAGAATTAACCGCAGATTCCACGGATTTTCGCAGAATTTTGACCTGTTGACCGCCAATTTAAAGATATTTAATAATTTTGTTGACTTTATAAATCCAGTTTGTAGAATTAGTGTTTTTGGTGTGTATCCTTTCATCTCTCAAGAGTATGCTTCCAATAAATTTAATCGAGAGATAGTATGTTTAACGGCCTATAGACAGGCCAAGGAGCAGTAAAATGAGTATAGGAACAGTAAAATGGTTTAATGCGGAAAAGGGATATGGTTTTATTACTCCCGATGACGGCGGCAACGATTTTTTCGTCCACCACTCGGAAATTAAGACCGTAGGCTATGCGGGGCTCGATGAAAACCAGAGGGTTAATTTCGAGGTTGGACAGGGCAAAAAAGGCCCCTGTGCAAACAACGTAACACCGTTCGTAAAAGCCCCCGCAGTAAAGGAAATTCCAGTTATGGCAGAGGAAACAGAAGATATAACCTCGGCTGTTACAGATATAACCTTGAACTAACGTATCGGCAGGATTTGCAGGAATTGAAAGGCTCGCCCAGGAGGCGAGCCTTTTTTCGCCCCGTCCCCTAATCCAAAATTTTATCCGCCTCCGGTGGACGGCAATCTAAAATTGGCACCTCTGCTTCGACCGTAGCAATCCCACTCCGTCATTCCGAGCGCAGCCTGCCCTGAGCCTGCCGAATGGGTCGAGGAATCTCGTCATTCAAAGTTCAATGTTAAATGTTCAATGTTCGACGTTCAAGTTGCTTTAAATATTTGAATTTTGATGATTTGAATTTATTTAGGATTTAGAAATTAGGATTTCGGATTTTACCTTTTCTTCCCTTCATCCGTCCTTATATCCTCAAACGAAACCTGCAATGACTGCAAATCTTTTTCGCTTGTCTCTCCCTTGATAAACTGCTGAACCACCGGCAGCTTGCTGTTTGTAAACGTATCGGCGTTGCCGTCCAGAAGCACTTTGCCGTTATGCAGCATTATTATCCGGTCGGCAATCTTATATGCGCTGTTCATATCGTGCGTTACTACTATAGATGTAATGCCCAGTTCTTTTTTAAGTCTTAAAATCAGCTCATTAATTACATCGGCCCTGATAGGGTCAAGTCCCGTCGTCGGCTCATCATAAAGAATAACTTCCGGATTAAGCGCAATTGCCCTCGCTAAAGCGACCCTTTTTTTCTGCCCGCCGGAAAGCTTGGCCGGAAAATAATCCTGATAGCCGTCCAGCCCTACAAGCAGCAGCTTGGATTTGATTATCTCGTCTAATTTATCCTCGTCTTTGATGTCCTGATGCTGCCTGATGGGAAAGGCGATATTTTCAGAAACTGTCATACTGTCGAAAAGAGCGCCGCTTTGAAACAGAAATCCCATTTGTGCCCTGATTTTGCCCAGTTTGCTCTCCGACAAATCGTCAATTCTCTGGTCGTGGAAATAAACTTCTCCCAGCCCCGGCCGAAGAAGAACTATGATATGTTTGATTAGAACCGTTTTGCCGCATCCGCTGGGCCCGATTATGACGGTTGTTTTGCCCTTCTCGAAAGACAGCGTAATATCATTAAGCACAACGAGTTTGCCGAACCTTTTGGTCAGGTTCTTCAAAACTATTATACCGTTATTCGCTTCCATTTCTTTCTGCATTTGAATAGTTTATTTGTTGCCCCTGAGCAATTTTTTATTTTCCGGCTGTTGAAGATAATTTTGTCTCGAAACTATTCTTTTGCCGGTTTTAGACTCAAGGTCGTTCCTGGCTTTTCCTGCGACGCTTCCCCCTTCTGCAGCCGCTTGTTTGTTTTCATTAAATCCCTGTGCATCGCGGTTGCGGGTTATTTCTGTTGTTGCCGCCTCACCTAACATAGAGAAAATTAATTCGAGGTCTGTGAAATGGTCTCGCAAATTCTCACGTTTGAGTCTCTTGAGCTTCTTATACTGGCTCGGCGTTAAGCCAAATGCCGCTTTCGATATTTCTGCTGTTAATATCGCGTATTCTGATTTTTCTTTAACGTCGCGATTCTTCCACTCGTCCGTCAATTCTTCCCGTATTGCGATACCCCGCATTCGTTTTTCTATCCAGCCGTCAGAATATCCCTTGGCTTTGTATAA
>JBAVNP010000203.1:0-1596 GCA_049691175.1 Sedimentisphaerales bacterium | reverse complement strand
GACTATGCTTGCTGTTGATGGGCCTAAGATAATTATAGCTGTTTTCCAGCGGGATGAATATGAACTGCCCGGCGGCAGTCCGGCAGCAAGCTCCGGACCCGAAAGCCTCATAAGACGTACTGACAGTATCTCATCGGGTGGCGGTGGCGGCGGTGGTGGCGGCGGCGGAGGCGGCGGTGGAGGTGGCGGAGACGACCCACCACCTGAGCCTGTGCCGGAGCCGCAGACTCTACTGATTATGATGATAGGCACTTATCTAAGTTGCAGAAAAAAGTTCTTGATAAATAGACAACACCGGCCCGCCTCGGCGGGCAAGCATCGAGGACCTGGTCCCCGGAATCCTTAATGTTAATATTGGTGGAGCCCTGTTATCGGTCGCAGGGAGAAGAAGTTGAAGGGCCGGCAGCAGACAAGTGCTGCCGGCTGATTTTTTATTTGCCTGTGATGGTTTTTTCGAGAGTTTCGTCTGCACAAGTATCGAGGTCCGCAGGATTAATCGGAAGACAAACAGTAAAAGTTGTTCCCTTATCCGGTTCGCTTTCAACCGATATCCTGCCATTATGCCGGGTGATAATCTGAGCTGCGATAGAAAGGCCGAGACCTGTGCCCTGAATTTCCCTGCCCGGCCTGTTGACGCAATAGAATCTTTCAAATATCTTCGGCAGGTTCTCTTTTGATATTCCCATACCCGTATCGGATACCGTAATTATGATTTCCTTCTGCTGACGTATGACTTCGAGGATAACTTTGCCGCCCTGCGGAGTGAATTTTATCGCGTTGCTCAGAAGATTTGTCAAAACCTGGATTATACGATTGCGGTCGAAAATCGCTTCGCCTAAATCGTCAGCCAGTTTGACGGTCAAATCTATTTTATTCTTCTCGGCAAAAAGCTTCATTGTATCGGAAGCTTCACGAACCGCATCGGCGACTTTATGCGATGAAAAATCAAATTTTGTTCCGCCGGTTTCCAGCCTCTGAAAGTCAAGAACATCGTTTACCAGCATATTCAGGCGGTCAACATTCCGCTTGGCAAGATTCAAAAATTCCTTTTGTTTCTTTTTTACTCTGCCTGCAATGCCTTCGAGGACGATGTCCAAGCCTTCCTTAATCGCCATAAGTGGCGTGCGAAGCTCATGTGATACAGTTGAAATAAACTGGGATTTCATTTCCATTGTTTCAGCCAGTTTTTCCTCGGCAAGTTTCTTGGTTGTAATGTCATCCAGGCAAACTACCACGTATTTTTTGCCTTCAATGACAATCGGCTTTATATTCATCATAAACCAGGGAAGTTCCTGTTTGTTTCGGAAGTGAATGTTGCTCTGAAATTCTAATTCATATATCGGCTGTGAGGTTTCAAAGACCTTCTGAATGTTCTGTCTTAATTGACATTTGGTGCAATTGCGGCCGAGACCGCAGGGTTTTCCTTCTGTAACTATCGCAGGGCAGCCGAGTCCCTCGCCGATGGATTTTTTTATAATTTCAGTGTAGTTTTTGCCCACCATTTTGCGGACAGCGTTGTTCACTCGTATAACGGTCAGGTTTTCATCGATGTGTAAAAGGCCGACTGGAACGGCGTCGAATATCGCTTCGAGACTT
>JBAVNP010000202.1:0-5203 GCA_049691175.1 Sedimentisphaerales bacterium | reverse complement strand
GGTTTCGGCAGCCAGTCTTTCAAAAAACGACAGCAGCATATCGTCATCAACAAAGATTTTCTTCTTTTTGTCGTCTTTGGGCATTACGCTTTTCCAGTAGCAGTAAACCGCAGGTCTGTTCGCCATCCAATATTCGGCGCTGTAATCTTTGCGTTCGAATCCGCCCGCGGTGAGCTTGTCGAATCCGCCTGCGGTTTCCACCAAAGCAGCGATAAATTCCTCGTCCGGCTCTATCGCCCTGCCGCTGCCGGCACATATACCCAGCGGTTTATGTATATCCCATTCCGCCATTAATCGTTCACCTGTTCAAAATCAAGCCACGGTTTTATTTTTTCAGCAGTTTTTTCGCCAATGCCTTTAACTTTATCAAGGTCGCCTGTATTTTTAAATGCTTTTTCCCTGCCCTGACGATATTCGACGATTGCCTGTGCTTTGGCAGGACCTATGCCCGGCAGTTCGGCAAGTTCGCTGACAGAGGCAATGTTAGGGTTGATTTTTCCGGTCTGGGCAAAAACTATATTTTCACAATGCCGCAGAGCCGGCAAAGCAAAACAAAGATTTAAAATAACGCCCGTGAAAAAAACTGCCGCAAGAATTCGTATCTGCCGCTTATTTTCATCATTCGAATAATTCATAGGCCGGCCGAATAACCATTATCCTTTTTGCAGAATTTTACGCTGCAGTTTTGCCAGCGTCATAAACGCCTTTTTGGGCTGGAACTTGTCCGTCAGCAGTCCTCCTCCCGCAAGAACATTTTCATTTCCATCTGCGAGAGCCGAGTAGGTTACGGTATTAACAAAGGTTTTGCTGAACGCGATTTTGCAGAACTCTTCTATCCATTTTGCCTGCTGGGCCTGGTCCCATGGTTTATACCACAATCCCGCCTGCTGCGGCTGCTGACCTTCCGCATCGCTGGTATCCGGCACGCCGAAGGAAGTTATATGCAGAGGTTTTGGAACCGGTGCGAAGCGGTCAAGCATAGCGGAAATCTGCATCATATCGCGGACCTGCATTCCCGGCACATTTTTGCCGAAGACCATTTGAACACCAAGGGCATCGTAGTTTATGCCCGCCTGCGTTACCATATCAATATAAACCAGCGGCGGTATGGTATCCTGATTATGCGCGTAATATTCGCCCCACGGATAGACTATTTCAATCATCTTGAGGCTTCTGCTGTCGGACTCTCTTGCGGCAAGACAGGCTGTTCTGGTAATTTCGAGAACCTTCTCGAAGGTGAACGCAAAATGGTTATAGGCGTTCAGGCCGCCCAGCACAAGCCAGATGTGAACATATTTCGCGTATCTGGTTACGACCCTTGAAACAAATTCATAACTGGCTTCGCGGATAATTTCAAAATCGTCCTGCCCTCTAAGCCATTCAGGCAAAGACTTTTCCTCGAAACATAACAGCGGCCCTGCACAAATAAGCATTCTCTTTTTGCCAAGAATCTCGATGCATTTGTCCAGTTCGGTAAAATCATACTCGCCTTTAACGGCCTCGATTTTGGACCATTCGACAGGTATTGAAATATGAGCGAAAAGCTCGATTATGGCCTTGAGGTAATTTTTGTTTTCAAGTTTTTTCGGGTCAACTATACAGCCCAGACTTGAACGCGCAAAACTGCGGCTTTTGACTCTCGTCTCGAAAATAACCTCGGAGTATCTCAAGGCAAGCTGTTCGGAATACTTCAAGGCTTTTACAAGACAACCATCGGCTAATACAGACGCCTTGCCCGGCTCATTGATATTCTCGAGCATCTGTATAAAAAGCCACTGAATCTCTTCGGCTTGTTCGCCGAGATAGCTCTTCTGGTCGAAAATCGACCAGTCCTCGCGTTTAAAGGTTATTTCCATCAGCTTGGCGCGGGCCAGCTCGACATTCAAAATATAAGGCTGTTCCCTTTCCGGCAGGCGCGTTGTGCAAAGCGATATGCTGCCGAAACCCTCAACAGTCCACAACAGCGATAGTCCGGCCGGCTCGGAAACGCTTCTTTCTTTGCAGTCTATTATTCCATCCTGAAAAGTTACGAACTTCGTGCTGCGGAATGGTATCCTGTCCATGCCGAATAACGTAACGCCGGTAAGCACAAAGTCTTTGGCTATCTCGCCGTTCTTGAATACCTGAAATTTCACTGTCAAATCCTAAAAGCTGTACGAAAAGCGAGATTATAGCACTAAACAGTTCTAAATCAATTAATTTCGGGAGGTTTGTCCGCCACGGCGGAACAGGAAGATATAAGCAGGGCTAATTTACGCTGGTAAGGACGGGCACTTCAAAAATGGTTTTTTCGATTTCGCTGGATTCTCTCAACTGCTGATTTTCCTCAATTAAGCCTGCTATCGTGGAGAACTGCTCAAGTATGATTTCTATAAAATCAACCGATATGAACGATTCAGCCGGCAAAAGCATTACAGCATAACCAATACCTTCAAAGCCACAGGAAAGACCTGAAGCGGCAATGAAATAGCTGTCAATCTGCGAAAATAACGGCTCCTGGCCGTCGTCAACCCTTCTGCAAAGCTCATCCAACAGCCGCTGGTCGGCAAAGACCCGCTCGAAAATGTCCAGCTTATTGGAGACATAGCTGCCGTTGTGATTGAGAATCGCAAGAACAATATCGGTATCCGCGAAACTGCCGAAAACTGACTGTGCTATTTGATTAATTGTCATAGCGATAGTTTCGTCAAATAAAAGCAGGCGTTTAATCAAAAATATATAAACATCGGGAAAATAATAATTATAGGACGTGTTTTGGCTGATGGCCGTTAACATTGGACATCGGAAAATTAAGCGAAGCAAACCTGCCATGGTATATTAGCGCCGCTTTATCATAAGCCTTTGCCGCTTCTACCTCGCTGTCAAAATAACCGAGAAATATCACGCTGCCGTTTATGCCGATAGCGGCACGCCATTTTTTATGATATTCATCCCACGTTACGCCCTTATATATCGATGTTCCGCGATTAATTACCTTTTTGCGATTATAGTTGTTCTCCGCGATTGTCGCTTCTCTTAAATTACAGCGTCTGTTATCAAGGCCGTTATGGTTTTTATGGTCGATACACTTATTTTTAGGAGGATTCATAATCTGGCGATGCATTAAAATATTTCTCCTCCTGCCGTTCTCAACTGATATCCGGTCGGCATAGAAAGTTTCGAAACTTTTCTTGGCATACCATTTGAAATCTTTGAGATGAATAAAGTCTTTGGCATCGACTATCGCAAATTGGCCTCGCGTAAGTTTTATGCGCATAAAGGAAATGCCGAATTTGAATTTTCTGTAAAGCAATATAGGAGTTAAAGCTAATACAGCAGCAAAATCGGGAATAGGGATGTAAAAGGGAATTTTGACCATAATTTCAATCCAAAATTCTAAGCACTAAACTCTAAATTCTAAACAAATCCAAAACTCTAATTTTCAAATGCTCAAAACGGTTTTGAACATTCGGTTTGGGACATATACGTCCCTCCGTATTACCTGAGAAGTTGCGCGTTTTTGTCGAAATTTGATCAAGAAAATTTTGTCCGCAATTCGTAAGTGTTTATTAAATAAGGAGAAAAATTTTTTTATTTTTTCAAAGCGCGCAACTTTTTTGTTGCGCGTTTTTGCTTATCTGGACAAGAAGAGTGTAGAATTTTTAATCCTATAATTATCTTTGATTATTAGCAGGAAATATTCTATAATGGTGTGGTTATCAACGGAGAAGGACGAAAATGAGATTGTTTTTGAGGATTTCCCATTCGTTTACAATTCAGCGGTACTTTTGCGCATATTATTTGAGAAGAAAAAAAGAATAAACTTTTTTTTGGAAGGAAGAGAAAATGAAGAAGTTAATTACAATTTGTGCGATGATAGTGCTGTTCAGTACAGGTTACGCAAGAGCCGGTACCTGGACAACTCTCGACATGCCAGAGGCAGATAAGACGGTGGCAAAAGGCATCGACGGCAGCAATATTGTCGGAAAAGGCATCTATTGGAATGACCCCTCTGGTAATGAACACGCTTTTCTCTATAACATGATTACTCAAAGCTGGAATACGGTTTTTCCTAACACTCGCGCCTCGGGAATTGACGGGAGCAATATTGTTGGTGATAACTGGCTTTACAACATGACTACCCAAACTTTGACAACCATCAATATGCCTGGGGCAATTAGGACAGACTCATATGGCATCGACGGCGGCAATATTGTCGGTACCTATGACAATGATGAACACAGTTTTCTCTATAACATGACAAGCAATAGCTGGACAACCCTCGATATGCCAGGGGCATACGTCGTTATGGCATTAGGCATCGACGGTGACAATATTGTCGGTTGCTATGCTGACGCCTCTTATGGTGAACACGGTTTTATCTATAACATGACGAGCGATAGCTGGACAACCCTCGATATGCCAGGGGCAGATATGACGGAGGTATGGGACATCGATGGCAGCAATATTGTCGGTAGCTATGACGGACACGGTTTTCTCTATAACATGACTACTCAAAATTGGACAACCTTGGACTATCCGGGGGCATATTATACAGTGGCGGCCGGCATTAGCGGCAGCAATATTGTCGGGTGGTATGACGACGCACACGGTTTTCTCTACACTATCCCCGAACCTGCAACGCTTTTACTGCTCGGCCTCGGCGCGGTGATGTTGAGAAAAAAACGCTAATAGCCTTTTTTTATAGTGCAAGAAAATTCATTTTTGGTCTGAAATCAGCGTTTTTGAGTTTCCCATAGACAGCAAAATGTCAGGTTTTGTCAGGTTTTTCACCATTTAAGGAAGTTTGACATAAAGTTTTTTGAAATTCTGAGAATTTAGGCTTGACTAAATGCGGCATATTTACGATAATATAAATACATCCTTGGTAGTTGTTAAACTATCAAGCCCCAGATTTCTTCGGACATCTGGGTTTTTTTATTTAGTGGGTTTAGATGAGTCGCTACTGTTTTTACATAGATGGATTTAATGTTTATTACGCCCTTGAAGAAAATCCTGCCTACCACAAGTACAAGTGGCTTAATTATCGCAAGCTTGCCGAATCTGTGATAGGTGCAAAGGATACTATCGAAGGTATTTTCTATTTTACTACTATCGTAAGATGGCATCCCGATGGGGTAGAACGGCACGAGAGATATATAAAAGCATTGAGAAGTGTAGGTGTGGAGACTGTCCAAGGTCGTTTTTTAAAGAAAGAGATTCT
>JBAVNP010000201.1:0-2270 GCA_049691175.1 Sedimentisphaerales bacterium | reverse complement strand
GTCCTGCAAGGTCGAGCCATTTGCCTGTTCCGCCGGCGTCTGTGGTTTCCAGAAGTTTCACAAGGTCCGCGGCTGATTTTGGCGAGGAGGACCGTATTTTCTCAATTAGGCAGTCGCCGAGAAATTTATTGATAGCGATGGTGTAATATTCTATGCCTTTATGGAGTGCGGGAGCTCTGAAATGCAGATTATTGCAGACGACCAGATTTGATGTATGGGTTTGTGCGGGTTTAAGGTTGAGCAGGGTATCGAGTCCTTTGATAATTTTCTGGACGGTATAAGGACTTAGGACATCGAAGACAATCAAGTCTGTTTTATCGGGAGCTTTTCTTTCATCTCGTTTCGGCCATTTTTCGCCATCGCGGACGGTGCCGACAGTTCGCAGGTTTATGCCGGGCACGATAAAGGTTTTTTCATTTTCTTCGAAGAGATATGAAAACGGCATATCCGCCGTCTGCGGATGTGCGTAATGTCTGCCCAGCACTACAGAAAATGCGCCAATCCACACGGGATACATAACATATCCGTCGCTCGTCATTTTCGTGCCGCGCTCGAAAATGCCCTGGTGAACTGAGCCGACTTTGTACATATGATTGCTTTCGTTTGTTCCGCTGCCGGCGTTGAAGAAACTAAACAAGCCGGCTATGAGAAGTGTGGATTTGTGATGGCTGACTGTGTAAGGGCCTGCGAAAATCGAGCATATCTCGCCATGATGAAAACCACAGTTGGCAAAACAGACTGAATTCTCCGCAGAAAACTGCTTTGTCATCTTCGTTGCCTGGCCAATAAAACAATCAGAAATAATCGAACCTTCGCTTATTTTTACGCCTTCTGCGATTATAAAATCCTTCGCGACTACGCTTGCGCCAACCTCAGTCGGGTCCTGCGGACAGCTTTTTATTGTGCCGTTTTCAAGCCGCTTTACGTTGCCAATTATCGCCGCAGCACCGATTTTTACATTCTTAATTGTGCCGCAGTTTGATAAATGAGCGCCTTTGCCTACTATGCCAATATCGGATTTGACGCTCTCGGCATATTGAGCTATCAATTTCTCAATCTTTTCTCGAACAATCGTCCTGTGTCTGTGCAGCGCTAAAATATAAGCAATCTGAGCGGAAAGATTATCGAAGAACATTACTTCTCTGCCGCCACCCTCGTTTATAACTACGGCTTTAGTGCCATTGCCAAATTTTGTCTGACCTTCCACCGCAAGCAGGTCTATATGGTCGATTATGCAGTCGTCCTCTATAATGTAATTGGCGATATGATTGGTTACGTTGGAAATATAAACGTTATTGCCGACGGTGCAGTTGTGAAGAAAGGCGTTGTAAATGCCGGCCGGTTTGGTTACGCCGCCGTAAAAGCCAACCATTTTGTCGAACCTGCCTAACTTGATTTTGCCTGAAAAGGTTGTGTTCCTGACTGTTTCGGGTTTAAAAACAGGCGTTACAAGAACATCCTGCCAGCTGCCGCATTGGCAGTTTTGGTTTTCGAGCTGTTCGATTTGCTGTTTGGTGAGCGGAACGTGTTTATCACTCATTTTTATCTCCGTGTTTATATGTGTTTTTCTTCAAAAAACAGTTTTACCATTATACAGATTAAATCTGAAAATGCCAGAGGTTTTAATTGGCCACCCCTGCCTTCGCAGGGGCAAGCTCCGGCACGAATTACGTTCACCACAGAGCCACAGAGAACACAGAGTTCACAGAGGCTTTTTTGTTTACCACGAAGCTCACGAAGAAACACGAAGAATTGCTTTAAGGCAGCCCGATGAATCGGGACTATTAAATTCAAAGATGAATCCTTGCTTGAAGTAAACTTCCGCCGGACTTGCACTTTGAATTTTTTATTGCTTCGCAATTGTGCCTTAAAGCAAATATGCCGACAGCATCAGCCTTTATTGAAACAAAACACGGTTACGGCCTAAAGATTCCTCAATAGCAGCCTTAAAGCAAAAAGAACATCGTTAGTTGTTTAATATATAGTTTAGGAGGTAAGGAAACGCGGCGGGGGATTGTTTTGAAGGTTTTTCAACAGCCACAAAGGCACCCCTTCGACAAGCTCAGGACAGGTGAAGGCACGAAAATTAACCATTGAAGTGAGATTAAAAGCCGTTTTAAAAATATTAAAAGGGAATATCTGTGGTAGCTTCTCCTGTATTTTCATACTCATCGTCAATTTGTTTCTCTTCAGTGGGAAGAATTTCGATTTGTTCATCAGACGTTATAGGTAATCCCCGCTGTTGTCGGATCTCTTCTATTTTATTCAAT
>JBAVNP010000200.1:0-26611 GCA_049691175.1 Sedimentisphaerales bacterium | reverse complement strand
TAAATCCGTGTAGTTCCGTGTCTGAATTTCGTGTTCATTTGTGGTTAATTAAAAATCAATGGAATCAGCGTACCTGTCCTGAGCCAGCCGAAGGAATCAGTGATTAAAAACTTACACGCAACCGTATTACGTTAGACGAAACGAGTCGCGCACTTGTCTCGCCATCTGGTCTCGTCGAAGTCCCTTAGGGACGAAGACGGAAGCCTTTGGCGACGGCGGAACCGCAACCGATTTACGCGTCCGTCTCTTTCGGCTTATCTACCGGCTGCGGGGCTTTTTGGAGAATCTCATCTGCAAGGCCGTAAGCGATAGCTTCTTTTGCTTCGAGCCACATATTTCTGTCGCAGTCAGCGGTGATTTTTTCCAGACTTTTGCCGGTATGGTATGAAAGTATCTCATAGATTCTGCCGCGGATACGGATAATTTCTTTGGCTTGTATATCGAGGTCGGTCGCGGGCCCTTCGAGAACGCCGCTGATTAACGGCTGGTGCAGCAGTATTCTGCTGTTATTGAGCAGGAATCTTTTGCCTTTTTCGCCTGCGGTAAAGAGTATTGCGCCCATACTTGCCGCTTGCCCTATGCAGTATGTCGCAATGGAACATCTCAGGAATCGCATAGTATCATAAACAGCAAGTCCTGCCGTAACGCTTCCGCCGGGCGAATTGATATAGAAGCTGATATCCGTTTTGCTGTCTTCATTGCTCAGAAACAGCATTTGAGCGATGATAAGGCTTGCCGTTTCGTCGTCGATTTGTCCGCCGAGGAATATTATCCTGTCCTTCAGCAGTCTTGAATAAATATCATAGGCCCGTTCGCCTCGTCCGGTCTTTTCTATAACTATTGGCACAAGATTCTGGTTTAGAGTCATCTTTTTACCTTTTATTTTTTACTTTTTTCCTTTTTTTTATCGTCTTCTACTTCGTGGAGGACCTCATCGATTAGGCCGTATTCTTTTGCTTCATGTGCGGTCATATATCTGTCGCGTTCTGTTTCAGCGGTGATTTTGTCGATTGGCTGTCCTGTATGTTTCGAAAGGATTTCGTTTATCATTTGTTTTGCCTTGAGGATTTCCTCCGCCTGAATTTTTATATCCGCCGCTTGTCCGTAAACACCGCCCCAGGGCTGATGAAGCATGATTTTTGCATGGGGCAGAGCGTGACGGCGATCCTTGGCGCCGGCGGCGAGAATAATCGCCCCGCCGGATTCCGCACGACCAATACAATATGTCGCAACAGGCGAACCAATAAACTGCATCGTGTCGTAAATCGCCATCGTATCGTCAACACTTCCGCCGGGCGAATTTATGTAAAGACTAATCTCACTGCCGCGTTTTTGATTGTCGAGATATAACATCTTCATAATAACGGCGGCAGCCAAACTATAAGAGATTTCGCCAATCATAAAAATAATCCGATTCTCCAGCAGCATATCATCAAGCGTCATTTCACGAGTCCGCTGATACTGCTGCTGGATTTGCAGCTTCGGCTCAATCGTTTTTATCAGACCTTTTTGCGATTCAAACATCCTAATTTCCTTAAAGACGACTACTTAAAGCTATTATCGGCTATTTTTTGGTATTACTTTTCTCTGGCAAGGTCAATTTTCGGGAAATTCCTCTGGCTGTCAAGAGTTAAAAACACCCCTAGAAAATTAACTATTTTTCTTGACAATTGATATAAAAGCAGATTAACTATGTTCAGGAATTTTTAACGTGGAGTATGTGGGAAAACTCAAGATCTGTATTGTGGTTTTATAAAAGCGAAGAAGATAGAAACGCATTTCTTACATTCATCATAAAAAATCTCATAGTCTTGTTGTTTAAGCATCCGACTTTGGTTTAAAGTTCTATACAATAATATTTGGAGGAGTTTCAAATGAAACGATTGACGATTAGGTTAGTAGTACTTACCATCATTTTCTGCCTTTCTTTAACTTCATCAGGTTTGGCTAAGCCGGTCAGCCGAGAAAAGGTACTAAAGGCAGCAAACACATTTCTTCAGGCTGAGAAAATCCGAGAGGGGAAAAAACCAGCAAAAGCAGTAGCAGTTGCGAAAAAGGTTGAAAAACTCATCAGCCCTAATGAATTTAACACCGGTGAAATTAAGGAGATTTGTGACAATGACGGGAAAATCATTGCCTATGTTATCGAGTTAAAACCGAGAGGTTTTATTGTAACTTCTGCTGATAGTAATTTAAGTCCAATACTAGCTTATTCCTTTAACGGTGAATTTCCTTTTGAGGATTCAGAAAATAACATATTGCTGCATATGATCAAACAAGATGTCAAGACAAAGCATAATGTTTCTGGTTCAAATGCCACACGAATAGAATCATCAGTCAAAGAGAACGTCGCAAAATGGGAAATATATATTACTGCCGATAATAATACTATTCAGGCTTTGGCAGATTCACAACAATCCTGGCCAGAACAGACCGGTTGGTGCCCATATTGTAAACGTAGACAAGACTACCATGTGTATCCAAATAATATATGTGAACAATGTGGGCAATATATCTGGGAAAAGGGGTGGATTACAACAGCATGGAACCAGAACATGCCTTGGAATAAGTTTTGCCCTAAAGACCCCGCATATTCACTCGTAGATCCAACCAATAGAAGTGTTGTGGGTTGCACGGCAACCGCTGCTGCACAGATAATTAACTACTGGAAATATCCTTCTTCGGTATGGTTTAGCGAAAAGGATGCATATTGGTATTTTAGACCATGGTCCTTAATACCAGTAAGTATAGACGCTAATCATATCATATATGATTTCCCGAGCTTTGGTGAATTAAATGTTAAACTCGCTTCCATAAATTATGAGGTTAATGACCCTAATCGTGATGCTTATCTAAGTTTTGCTGCTGGTATAAAACATAAAATGCAGTATTCCAAAGATGGATCAGGAACGCCTCTAAGTAGTTTCGCATATAAGGATGGTTTTTGCTATGGTTCAGCAATTTATCGTGGGTCAGTGTTTGATTTATGGTCAACTTATGAAGATAGGGTTGTAGAAAATATAAAAAAAGAATGGCCAGTACAACTGGGATTAAATTCTTCTACTAATTTATTTTTATCAGGCCATTCCGTTATCGTGGACGGTTACCGTACCTCTTCCAATGAGAAGTTTCTCCATAATTTGGGCGGTGGAGCTGGAGACGATTTCTGGTTTAGTCCTCCGTTAATTGATACTTATAACATGGTAACACAGATAGTTTATGATATTTGTCCTTATCAAGGATGGTATCAATATGGAGCTGACCAATTTAATACATTCAGGACACTTTACAATGCACCTACAATAACACCTCTGCGAGACAAGTGGCCAGTGAGCTGTCCTGGAGATTACTATTTTAATGGATTAGTAGTCGGAACAGGCAACAACATCTATGCATCATGTAGTTCGTGTGAGATTCCAAGCTCTCGCCATCCATCCATTTATGTGATAGACCAATATGGAACGAAGAAAAAAGAACTTTTGCTGGAAAATGAAACCAGAGAATTAACTTATCCTGTACAAAATAAAAATGGAGATATATTCGTTGGCACAGGAAGTGGTAAAATCTATAAAATTGATACGAAAACCGATTCGAATACAGTGATATTTACCGAGCCAGCCAGCGGTCAGATTCAAAGTAAACTAAAAATTGATGATGAAAGTCATATATATGCATACACCTTGCAAAAACTATATTGTCTTAATGGATCGACGCAACTTTGGTCATTGCCTTTGTCGGCTAATCAATATTTCTTAGGTGCACCGGGACCATCAATAGATACTGTAAGACAGAGAGTATATATGACATACTACGATTCTAGTACTAGTCAATCATATTTAGCTTGTATTAACAGACAAACCGGCTTATTAGTCGAAGCTAGGCCAGACTGCGGCGGCTCCCCTTCAATAGGGGCAGATGGAACTGTTTACATCGGTGGCCTGTCCACATTTTATGCATTAGACCCCGCCCATATTACTGGCTTACCAAAGTGGACTAAGCCAATGGGTTCATCTACAGTTGCTTTCAATACACCAATGATAGGTCGAGATGGTACTATCTACTTGTCGTATAAAATTCAACTTAGTGGGTCATGGTACCTAAAATGCCAAGCCCTCAATCCAATAGATGGTTCTACCAAATGGGAGAAATCCTTTTCAGCGAGCATGGCAGATGATATGTGCCAGTCTTATGTGGCAGGAAATGATGTCGTTGTACTTACAGTCGGTTGGGATAACGGAGATAACCCGGATACGTATAATCTATATGCATATCGAGATGCTGGCGATCATTACGAAGACCTGTGGAGCAAAAGCTTTGGGGAATCGGGAGGTGATATGGTCTTTGGACCAGGTGCGACACTCTATGTGGTTCCGACGAGTGGTTTTGGTCATACCATCTATGCAGTATCTGAAGGCCCTATAGGCGATCCTCAAGGCGGTGGTATGGGATTTCTTAATAATAGTGCCCCTAATACACCATCGAATCCTAGTCCTGCCGATGGAACAAGTAATCTCGGTCCTTCTGTTACCCTTTCTTGGGGTTGCAGTCACCCCCAAGGACATTCCCTAAAATATTCTATTTTTGCATCGAAGTCAGGATACAATATGGTACCTTTCGCAACCGACATAGATGTAAATTCGTACCAGATTGAAGGATTAGAGCCAAACAACTACTATAATTGGAAGGTCGTTGCTACTGATGGGCAGGCTGTGACTGATGGACCAACTTGGACGTTTTCAACAAAACCTATTAATTGCGAACTAAATGTTGAAAGTCCTGTTAATTTTAAGGATTACGCTATTCTTGCTAAACATTGGCTCGACACCTGCTCAAGTGCTGGCGGTTGTGAAGGTGCAGATATTAACTGGGACAAAGCTGTCAACATAGATGACTTAGCTCTTTTTGTGTCACATTGGCTTGAAAGCGTTGTGTTGATAAGGGACGATTTTAACGGTCTTTACGGCGATCCCTTAAACAGTACTTTGTGGACTCCTTATTTAGATATATGTGGCGGTTGGGGTGGGCCAGGGGGTGAAGTTTATCAGGACGGTAATGGTTGGGCAAAAGTTGATGTCGCACCCTATTGGACCGGAAGCGGTTTTTATACTGCACAAACTTGCTTAAATACGGGGCAATATCACATCGAAGGACGTCTGAAATTTACAAGAGGAACCAATAACGCAGATAATGTTTTTATGATTATTCGAAATCCAGATAATTCTTATAGAGTAGATTGTCCATATGAAAGTTATGATGGGCCGCAGATAAGATTCAATATTCATCCTACGCACTATTCAGGCCAAGGTGGCTTCACAAGCGTATATATTTTCCCCAAAAATAATAGCGGCTGGCAGCCGCAGATCAGCACTTCAAATGAGATAATCTGGTCTGGCACAAACATTGTTGTAATGTCGATAGATTACAATGCTGACACAGGCCAGATAGATTTCAAACTGTATAATGCTGATAAAACCTCTGTGCTCACGGAGTGTCAAACAACAATTAATGCTCAGACTTTAGCGGATATAGGGCCAACATTCAGGCTTGAAATGGGTATGGATGGCTATAATTCATACGACCATTATTGGGATTATATTGAAATAAGCCAAAATTAACAAAATATATAGGGGCAGACATATAGGTCTGCCCCTACCATTATTTATTTTTCTTTTTTCTTTGCCGGCGGTTTACGGATAGTTCGACTTCGCTCACTACTGGCGGGTTTTGTAACCTTTTTTGGTTCTTCTTTCTTTGGAGCCTTTTTAGGTTCTGTTTTTTCTTCTTTCTGCTTTTCTTCTTTTCCCCGATCGCGGTCGAGGACAGGTTTTGGAGCGGTTCGACTTTGCTCACCACGGGCGGCTTTCTTTGCGGTTCGACTATGCTCACCACTGGCCGGTTTATGTTCCGCTTTGGCGTGCTTTTCGGCAATTTTTTTAGGTTCTACTTCTGTAATCTTCGCTGATTCGAGAATTTTGTCAATGCACTTAATTTCCCGTATCTCAATCGCCGCCTGCGCAAGCGAACCATCTCGCGACATCTGCTCTCGCAGCCTTTCCGGCCGAACCTGCCTGTACATCGCCACCTGCGCGATATAGCCGTTGATTTCCTCTTCGGTAGTCTGGATATCAAGCTTCTTTGCAATGGCATCCATCACAAAAAAGGTTTTAAGCTGCTCATTAGCCTGCTCGTCGCTTGCAGATTTTAACTGCTCCATCTGCTTTTGAATTTCTTCTGTTTTGACGCCCTGCATAAGAAGCCTTGTATATTGCCGCTGAAGGAGTTGCTGCGACTGGTCGGCAACGATATTGGCCGGCAGGTCGAAATTGACTTTTTCGAGCAGATAATTTCTAACCGATTGCCTCATCGCGTCTTTCTGATGTCTTTCAACATCTGCTTCGTTTCTCTGACGTATCATTTTGGCAAGCTCATCTTTATTGGCTGCGCCGAATCTCTTGAAGAAATTCTCATCGAGCTGCGCGGGCTGAAGCTCCTTTACATCGTTGATTTTAATTTCGACGTCAACTTTTTTGCCGCGATATTTTTCGTCAAAAAATGTGGTCTGCACTTCGACCGCAGTTGTTTTTATATCGCCTGCTTTTGCGCCAACCAGAAGCTCATCGAGCTTATCGACCGGCACTTTGCCGACAAGGCCGCGATGATGGGCGTAAATCTCGGTATTTTCGATTTTTTCCTTTTCGCCGCCTTCGGGTTTTAAAACGACATCGGCAATAACCTGGTCGTCTGCGGCGATTTTGCCGTCCTTTGGCTTCCAGGTTCCCACTCTTTTCTGAAGTTCGGCTATTTCCTGCTCGACGGCATCATCGGTAACTTCGAGCTTTGGCTTTTCAACAGGAATGCCTTCGAGGGCCGGCAATTCAAATTCAGGGCGGACTTCAACTTCAAACTCAAATTTCAGCGAGCCTTGTGCCGGCAGTTCTATTTTTTCGTGGTCGATATCCGGGTCGCCCAGGACATTAAGACCGCTATCCTTTATCGCAGTTTCGCTGGCACTGGAAAGCAATTTGAGTTTTGTCTGCTCGCCGATTTCTTTTCCGAACCGTTTTTCGAGCAGCCTGCGTGGGGCCCTGCCCTTGCGAAAACCGGGGACAATAGCGTCCCTGCCAAGGTCTTTATACTGCTCATCAAAGACCTTAGTGATTTTTTCAGCTGGGATTTCGATACTGATTTTCTTTTTGCAGGGTCCGGCATCGGTGATATTCACGATGTTTTTTATTTCATCTTTGGTTTCGGTTTGAGCCTCAGCAGTGTCCTTTTCCTTTGCCATTTGCAACTCCTATTTAAAATTTCGTTTATCGTTTACCGGTTGCGCTGCTCGTTTCGTTTATCGTCCATCGGTTGCGTCCGGGGTTGCGTTCAGCAAGTTTATCCCACGCAACTGCTAATTTGTAACACTGTCTACTGATTTTATCATAAGTATCTATTAATATCTCGCATTTTTTGGCGTCAACCAGTGAAGAATATAAATCCCTGGCCTGAGTTAAAGAAACTATTGTCTCATTAGATTCTGCCATTGCATCATCAAGATATTTTTGAAATCCTTTTTTCTGATGCCTTTTCGAATGGCCTTCCGCTATCAAACGAGGAATGGCTTTAGTTGAACGTCTAAGCTGGTCAACCAAATCGTGTTTTTCTTCGGCAGGCAGTTTTGGCAAAATGTGATTGAACACTTCAAGCATTGCCTGATAGGCAATTTGATAAACATCCAAATCATGAAAACTTCTAATAGGTTTTTTGTTTTCCATAACGTTTTACGTTCAACGCAACCGTAACGAGTCGCGCAACTGCAACCGCAACCGAACTTTACAAAATAAAAAAGCTTCAGGTCTAATATGTCCCGAAGCCATTAAAGCTTTTCTGACATATCAGCGACCACCGCCAGACTAAATATAGCCGATATCTCACTGATAGTATTTAAAGCGGGTGATGAGGCTCGAACTCACGACATTCACGTTGGCAACGTGACGCTCTACCACTGAGCTACACCCGCATATTATCAAAATTATAAGCATTGCCAAGGCATATAGCAAGCATAAATTTTAGGCATAACTATTAGCTTTTATACAGGGTTACGTTTTACGTCCATCGGTTGCGATGCTCGTTACGGTTGCGTCAAGCGTTATACGGAGAAAAAGGCGTCAGGAACCTTTTTTGAGAAACAGGTTCATAAGCGATTTCAAGAGGTTTTTCTCTGGTTTTTGGGGGACAAGGGGGCCGAAGATGTCGCGGTTAAGGACGGCAAATTGGCCGCACAAAGCCTTGGCGGCATTGTCGTAAGCGATGGCGGCCTAGATTTCAGAATCAAACGAACCAAGATTTATCTCCTTGCCGTTATGCCTTATACGCGCATACCATTTGCCAGTGCGTTTATCGAGCCTGACGCCTTTGTATTTTGAAGTGCCGTTGTAAAAGCCCCTTTCGCTGTTCCAGCAGTTCTGCATATTGTTAACAATCCGCAGATTATCTTTGCGATTGTCGAGGCCATCGCGGTTAATGTGGTCAACGATAGCACCTTTAGGGGCATTCATAATCCGCCTGTGCATAAAGATGTTTCTGCGGCTTTCGGTGCGGACCGCATAAAATTTGTCCTTAACCTTACTCTCAAAAAGATACCATTTATCTTTGTTCAATTTTTCGTAATCGTCAACATCAACAATAGCGTATTTGCCCTGCGTGAGCCTGATACACCTAAACGGCCAGCCATAGCGGATTACACGATAGCGCAGCAAAAGTGTTATGCAAAGGCGAATTAAAATAGCCGGCATATAATAAGGAACAGGCGGAATTTGAAAATGAAGAATGGGCATAGGAACTCCAGAAAAAAGTGAAAAGTGAAAAACTAAAAGTGAAAAGTTTTAGAATCCCGATAAATCGGGATGTAAGTTTTAAATTTTTAGTCAAGGAAGCTATATAAATCAAGATGTTTTTTGTAGCAAATATTAACTTTTTATCTAACTATGTAGGTATTTTATCAAATTGACTAACAAGAGTCAAGGGAAAAATATGAATTAGCCACCAATTTCTTAAGTCGCTAAGTTGTTAAGGAAGAAAGGGTTATGATTATTAAAAAAGCGATTTGCTTGTTTATATTAGAGGCTCTGAACCTTGCAGAACTTTATGTTCTGTGCCGGAGAGGAGACGAGTTATGTTGGCACGATGAAGAAATATCACGAGCGAAGATAAAATTGCCGCGGCTAAAATCAACGGCCAAAGGACACTGAAATACCAATCCTTTAAACCAGCCGTCAAAATAATCATTATGAAAGGAAAAACTGCGGCGGCTATACAAGAGCCGAGCGAAATATACTGCCAGATGAGAACGATGGCCGACCATAAGACAAAAGCGATAAGGCCGGGGATTGTATAATAAGGCCAAATGCCGAGAACCACGCCGAAACTTGTAGCGACACCTTTGCCGCCTTTGAATTTAAGATAAAACGGAAAGATATGGCCGAGGATAGCCGCGACACCTACGGCCAGCCAGAGGGCAAGGGAAGAAGCATCGGCAGAATCCGGAAGGATAAAAAATTTTGCGGCGAAAGTCGGCACAAATCCCTTAAGAACATCGAGAGCAAAACAGAGATACGCCCATTTTTTGCCGCAGGCACGGGCGAGATTTGTCGCGCCGAGATTTCCTGAGCCGATTGCGCGAAGGTCTATGCCATGAGCCTTTGCGATAACAAGAGCAAAAGAAATTGAGCCAATTAAATATGAAATAAAAATTAATAACAGGAATTTCACTTTTCAGCCTTTTTTTTGATTATCGCATCATACAAAGTGAGAAGTTTTCTGCAATGGTTTTCAATAGAAACTTTCGATTTAATATCGTCATCTCGGATTGCCTTTTCGGCGGCAGTAAGATTTTCGGTTGTGCAGTAAAATCGAATCGCTTCGGCAAGAGAACCTATATCATCGGGCGAATCAAAGACTTTGCCGTGCCTGTCTATTGTGAATAAATCGACTGCGCCATTAAATTTTGTAGTTATGACAGGTTTACCCGCCGCGAGGGCTTCAAGTATAAATCTGCTCGAAGGGTCATAATAAGTCGGCAGAACGGCGACATCGGCAATATCCAGCAAATCGTTTAAATTGGTCGCGGGGCCGAAAAAGAGTATTCTATTGTTTACATTCAGCCTTTCGGCGAGCCGATAGTACTTTCCGGTCTGCCTCCTGCCGACAATAATCAGAAAGGCAGGACGCTTTGTAAGCCTGTTGTTCAGAACGGCAAATGCCTTTATCAGGCTTGCGAGACCCTTGAGCCTGAAATTGTGCGCGGCGAAAAGGAAAAATACAGGTTCATCCGCCTGTTTTATATTCAGTTTCGCGAGAATTTGAGCCTGCAATTTGTCGGCCTTACTTATTTTCTCCGGAGACGGCAGATGGATGCCGTTGGGACAAACATAAATTCTTTCGTCGGGAAGATTGTAATGTTTTTTAAACTGCGATTTGACATATTCACTCAGCGCGGCGACGACGGGACCGGTTTCAGATTTGCAAAGTTTCCTTTCGGCTCGCGCAAGGGAAGTTCGTCTGAAATTAGCGAAACTCGTCAGGAGCTTGAAAATTCTTAAAGCAGCGTTTCCATAACTTGCGGCGTTGCGAGCAGCCGCTTCGGGATAAGAGCCGCCCCTGGGCTGATAGACATCGGCAAAATCAAACGGCAGTGTGCTGTGGATTATATCGTAATGGTTTTCCTCAAAGTGCCGAAGCAGAACATTTTTGAAAGTTTCCAATCCGACTCGTTCTTCAGTATTGCCGCATAAGACCTTAACTCTGTTCGATTGCGTAGTGCCTGTCGCAGCGAGAATTTTTACATCAACGCCGAGCAAGGCCATTTTTGCGGCAAGCTCAAAGACGCTTCTTTCAGCCCCGCCGAGGGTTATATTGGCCCGTTCTGTAATTATTGCGAGTCTCATTTTTCAACTTTCAAAAGGTGCTGTTCTACCGTGCTTTTTATCATGCTTTGCCATTCGCTGCGCTTTTGATTTAATCTTTTTTATAACGATTTTATCTTTTTTTGAAAGTTCATCTTTTCGGAGATAGTTTAAAAAGAAACATCGCCTGTCTGTTTCTGTAAAAATTTTGCCCGGCGCCGAATAATAAAGCTGAGCAAGATCTTTTATAAGATACTTTTGAGAAAAAAATAACGGTTTAAATACCCTGTTTAAGTCAATCAGAGTAAATTGGCCCTGTGAATTACAAAATATATGACAGAGATACAAATCGCGGTGCCGGAAACCGGCATCGTGAAATTTCCGAACAAAAGCAGCAAGACTTTCAATAAATTTTTTTCTGTCGCGATAGAAACTATCCGGCAGTTTTTCCTCAAGGCTGGTGGAATCAGGAATTTTTTCGGTTATTATAAAGCTTCGCTTTTCAAATAATCCGCCCCACTCCCGGCCGAAGGCGACAACTGCCGGTGTGTTTATGCCGAGATTTCTTAAATTTTCAGCTGGCTGAAGGTCGCAGGTCATTGTTGATATTATTTTCCCTCTGGTCAGCCAGTTTTTTAATTGTACCGACTTTGGGATATTCTGATATCGCTTTAAAAACAAAGTTGTTTTGGGATTGTTCGTATCGAACATAATTCTTTGGCGAAAAGATGCGAGATTGTCTTTGGTCAGATTTTTTCCGCCGCTGAACGAAAAAATATCATCCATACTTTTAAGGCCGAGCCTGCCGAAGCAATCGACAAAATCGTTGCGGACGTGGAAACCTGGAGCGATTTTTACAAACTCATCCATAAATTATCCGGCAAGAACTTTCTGGGCGGCTTTACAAACAGCGTCAACGGTTATTGATTCCATACAGTAGAGCCTGTCTTTTTTGCAGACGGGCCTATCGCACGGTGCACAAGGCACGTCAGCGACAATTTTTATTTCATCAGCGTAATCATTTCCGGTCCGGACGGGATTATTAGGGCCAAAAAGGGTTATAACTTTTCGATTAAGAGCAATCGCGATATGCCGCGGGCCGGTATCGTTGGTAATCACAAGATTTGCAAAAGAAAAAAGAGCCTTTAACTGCCCCAGAGTTAGCGGATTTTCAGCAAGATTAACAATCGGGTGTTTCGCCCGCGAATAGATTTTGTCTGCAATCCGCTTTTCCATTTCATCAGGGCTTACAGAGATAAAAACATTGGCTGAAAATTTCTCAGACAGAAAATCAGCGACTTTGGCAAACCTGTCCTGCGGCCAGATTTTGCTTGCTCCAAACGCGCCGCCGGGCACAAGAATAACAACAGGTTTTTTGCCGTTCAAACATCCGCTAAATTTTTCAAGAACCGCTTTCCGGTCGCTTTCGTCAATTTCAAGCTGCGTCTTTCCGCCGGTTGTATCACAGCCAAGCCGTGAAGCAATCGCAAGATAATAATCAATAGCAGAAAGTGGTTTATACTCAAACAGTGAATTTTTCGAAGGATAAAGTTTTTCAGTCAGGAAAATGCCCCGGCCTTCTCTTGCGTAACCGATGCGATTTTTTATGCCGGCAAGAAATACCGCAAGAGCCGAAGCGAAAGAATTTTTTAAAAGAATCACTGTATCGAAATTATATTTTTTCAGTTCGGCGACGATAGCAAAAGGATTGCTTCTTTCGAGAACTATCCAGCCGTCAGTGAACCGGCAGGGCTTGAGAACTTCGGCAACAGTTTTGTTGGCGCAAAAGAAAATTTTATCTTTTTCAAAGAATTTCCTGAAGGCGGCAAGAGCAGGTGTTGCCATTACAGCATCGCCCATCGGCGAGGGGAGCCAGATTAATATGTTTCGACAGTTCATAGTGTGATATTCCATCACTTGTCATTGTGCATTACATAAAGCGTCAGGGCTATGAGCTGAAAAATTATCGCGAAACCAAGGGCCGTAAATACGGCGCTGTCTTTGTCTGTCGGCGACATTTTGTACCAAAGCGCTATGACAAGGCAGAACGGAACAACTATCTGCAGGATGCCGGCAATCAGCTTAAAAGATGAAAATTCGCTATACTGCTCCTGGCGATGACGGCTTTTGAGCAAAAGCTTAATCTCCTCAAGCAGCTGTTCGGTTCTTGGTCCCGGATTATCAGAAACGCCGGAAGCCGGAGGGACAGATTGCTGTAATTTTTGTTTTGTTGTTTCAATCGCTTCGGTTTTTTGTTCCTGCCGGCGAGGCTGAACTTCGCTATTCTGTATTATTTGCGGCTGAGGTTCTACAACGACAGGCTGCGGCGGCTCTACAGCCAACTTTACAGGTTCGACAGGCTCACTGCGGGCGGGTTCGACACTTCGACTAATCTCAGTGCCGGCAGGCTCAGTGCGAGCAGGTTCGATATTCTGTTTTGGCATAATTTCCCTCTTTACTATATTGACGGTTTCCCTGAGATTTATCGCCTCGAAATCGGCATCAGGGTCATTAAGCTGTTTGACAGGCACATTGGTATGCGACTTTATAATAATGGTTCGACAGCCTGCGGCCTTTCCGGCAGCAATATCCTTGTAGTCATTGCCGATCATCCACGAGGCAGCTAAATCAATATCCATTTCTTTAGCGGCAGCAAACAGCATTCCGGGTTTTGGTTTTCGCCAGTCGCTATCTTTGCGGAATTTCGGGATAACACCGTCGGAATGATAAGGACAATAATAAATCCTGTCAATGTAAGCGGTCTGCTCTGCCAGAAGCTGTTTGAGCCTTTCGTGAATCTGGGCCAAAGCCTGTTCGGTAATGATGCCGCGGGCAATGCCGGACTGATTTGTGACAATAATAATTTTATAGCCCATTTTCCGCAGGTCGGCAAGAGCGGCTGCCGCGCCTGGTATAAGCCTGACCTGCGCAGGATTGTTAATATAACCCGGGTCTTCTATAATTGTCTTGTCCCTGTCAAGAAATACGGCTTTGGAACTCATATTATTTTCTCCGCGCAAAATGCGCCTCGACAAGACCGCAGATTATATGATAGGCAAGCTGGTGCATTTCCTGAACAGCAAAGGTTTTTTCGTTTTCGCAGCAGAGGCATACATCCGCGATTTTTTCAAGCCGGCTGTTTTTTCTGCCTGTAAAGGCGATTGTCTTTGCGCCGCGTTTCCCGGCAAGTTCAGCAGCCTTTATGACGTTGGGGCTGCTGCCGCTGGTCGACAACGCCCAGAGACAGTCGCCCTTTCTGACAAGTCCTTCGACCTGTTTTGCAAAGATATTTTCAAAGCCATAATCGTTGGCTATAGAAGTCATAACGGAAGTATCTGTTGAAAGTGCGACGGCCGGCAGCGATTTTCTGTTCTTCAGAAATCTGCCGATAAGCTCTCCGGCAATATGCTGAGCATCGGCGGCAGAGCCGCCGTTGCCGCAAATATAGATTATCCCGCCTTTTTCAATGCAATTGATAATCACTTTTGCGATTTTTTCGATTATTTTGACACTGTCAATCTCGAATTTGTCGAGCATTTTTCTATGCATCGCGATTGTCTGGGTTATCTGCTTCTTCATCCCGTTAGAAATCAATTTTTCCATAAGTTTCCACATTTCAATATTTTGAAACATTGTCCCGTTAAAAATCTTCTTTTCCATTTTGTATTTCTAACGGGATTCATTTACCTGGTTTCCACAATGTCTTTATTTTTTCTATAATGCCGGTAGTGCTTTTTCCTTCGACAAGAGGAGCAAGGACGACTTTCCCGCCGCTTGACTCGACAAATTCCCTGCCGACGACACCTTTTTCTGCCCAGTCCTGCCCTTTGACAAGGACATCAGGTCTTACTTTTTTGATAGTTTCGAGCGGGTCAGGCTCATCGAAAATCACAATATAATCAACACTTTCTAATCCGGAAAGAACGGCTGCTCTGTCAAGCTGATTGTTTAATGGTCTGTCCGGGCCTTTAATTATTTTGACGCTCTTGTCGCTATTAAGGGCTAGAACAACAATATCGCCCTGCTTTTTGCAGAAGCCGAGAAATTCAATATGCCCCCTGTGCAGGACATCGAAACAGCCGTTGGTAAAGACTATTTTCTGATTGTTTGCCCTGTGCCATTTGAGCTGCTGGGCGAGCTGGTCGATGCTTTTGATTTTCGAGCCGCTCTTCTGCTTTCTACTCATTAGTTCATTCACTATTTCCTCGATTGAAACCGTAGCAGTGCCAAATTTTTCAACTTCGATACCGCCTGTTATATTTGCAATTTCGACAGCCATTTTGTAATCAACCCCTGCCGCCAGCGTCGCGGCAATTGCGGCAAGAACCATATCGCCGGCGCCTGAAACATCATAAACTTTTCTGGCAACCGTCGGTATATGTTCCTCAACACTGCCGGTTTTCAAATATGCCCCTTCCTTATCGAGAGTTATTATAACCGCTTCGAGATTGAGCCTGCCCGCGAGGATTTTCGCTGCCTTTGCGGCATCAGCGATTGTTTTAATATCAACGCCTGAGGCAATCGAGGCTTCCATACGGTTTGGCGTAACAGCTGAAGCGTGCGAATATTTCGCAAAATCAGCTTTCGGAGCGGGGTCTATCAGGACTTTTTTGCCGGCAGAGACGGCAAGTTTAATCAGGGATTTGCAGAAATTCTCCTCAAAAAACCCTTTGTTATAATCCTGAAGACAGACAATATCAACCTGCGAAAGTTTCTTTTTATACAGGTCGAGAAACTTTTGATAAAGCAGGTCACTCAAGGGCGCATCTTTTTCCTCATCAACTCTTAAAAGCTGCTGAGGATGAATATGCTGAGCAAGGCCGACAAATCTTTGTTTCGTTATTGTAGGCCTGTCGTCAACCTCTATAAGGCCTGAAATATCTGCGCCTGTTTTTTCGAGCAATTTGCGAAGAGTCCCGGCGTTTAAGTCTTTCCCGACAGTGCCGAGACAGAAAACTTTTGCGCCAAGCGCGGCAAGGTCGGCCGCGACGGATGCCGCTCCGCCGGGGCGGAACTCCTTGCTCACAACCTTCAAAACCGGCACGGGAGCTTCAGGACTTATTCTCAAGGCGTCGCCGTAAACGTAAATATCCAGCAGAAAGTCCCCTGCCAGCAGCACCTTCGGTGAGCCGAGATTCTGAATAATATCTATAAGTTTATCATACATATTTTTTTATCGCATTCTCAATAAGAGTAACAATATCCTGCTGACCATCAATAAATTCAAGTTCAACAGCCAGATAAGCGATTGGGATATCAAATTTTTCGATGCACAGCAGAGCCGCTTTTATCCAATCCTTTTGCGTAGTAATTATCATCTCTGCCTTTTTGTATCTGCAGTCCTGGCAGATTTCCACAATGTCGGATTCGGTATACCTATGGTGGTCATTATACACCCTTTTGCCGACAATGTTAAGCGCCAGTTCTGACAGCGTCTGAAAGAACGCGTCAGGGTTGCCGATGCCGCAAAAGGCATATAATCTTTTGCCCGCAAGCTCATCCAATGTTATTTGCTTATCTTTTATGAATTTTGCACAAATCGGTTTGTGGATTGCGGCGGCAAAAACGATTTTCGGATTTATCCGGGATACTCTTTTTTTGATTTCTTCGATTTTTTCCGGCCGGGTCTGATTGATTCGTGTTATCACAACAGCATCAGCTCTTTTCAGTGAGCCGAGCGGCTCTCTTAAAAATCCAGCGGGCAAAAGCCTATCGCCGCCGAAGGGGTTCGTTGCATCTATAGCAACGATATCTATATCCCTGGCAAGTTTTCTGTGCTGAAAGCCGTCGTCCATAATAAGGAGTTTGGCGTTGAATTCGGTTATCGCTTTTTTCGCTCCTTCAACTCTATTGGGATTGATTATTACTTCGGCATTGGGGCAATTCTTCGCAAGTATCACAGGCTCATCTGCAAGGTCTGAATCCCTGAGTTTGTAGCCTCGCGTAAGGATGGCAGTCGTAATATTTCTCTTGGAGAAATAATTGCAAAGCCAGGCGACTAACGGCGTTTTGCCTGTCCCGCCGGTCGTAATGTTACCTACGCTTATGACCGGAACAGGGGTAGTACGAACATTCAACACACCTTTTGAATACAGAAAGTTTCGTAGAACAATAACCACCGTATATCCCAGTGCGACAATTTGTAAAAAAAGCCTTGCAGCAGTGGGATAAAAACCTCTACTTTTGCCTGAAATAAGTTTCCTATATGACTCTTCGTTCAATTGCGGTTGCCTAAAATTGTTTCCCTATTTCTCTGAATTAAGGCTATATAGGTTACTACCAAATTCTCCTTTTCGCCACAAAAAAAACCAGCCCTTGTGCTCCCGGCTGCAACCAGACTAGCAGATGTAAAAGCATAAACGCAAAAAAATCTTGCAGATTGACCATAGTTGACGTATCATAAATTTATTCAGTGGGATACAAGCAGTATGACCAGTATACACAAAAGCAACATTAGCGGTGCGTTTAACAAGGTGTTACAGCCGACCATTGAGAAACTTTTTAATACCACAAGGCTATATCAGCACAAGTTTTTATTCCATAAACACTTACATAAAACTTTTAATATTCTCCCATAACGAACAAAAAACGGCGTAAAAAGCCATAAGTATATATTAAACAATAACATATGATTCGATATAAATAGTTGTTGCAGCTTTGTAGTTAGTCCTGTTGTTATAAAGATATTAAGCTATGAAAAAAACTAAACATCAGCATTCCCTGAACGAATATCCCACAAATTCATCTTCCCTTATTTACGTGCTGTTAGGATTTTTGGTATCGTATTTGATTTTCTTCCTATACCCCGTCTTTTTGAATTCTGCCCATATTATGCAGTTCTTCATGTATTTGCCAAGAGTGAACCCTATCGGCGGAGACATGAAAGCGGTAATCAATCATAGCAGGGATTTTTTCATTACTAAGCAAACCCCTTACACTAGCAATCAGACATTTCCACCTCTTACTTATGTTCTGTTCGCACCATTGCTTGCTGTGACTGGCCCTACAGCACATTTCATAATAACCATTATCGATGTGGTTTGCTATATATTTATCACTCTTTTATTTCCGATGTGGACAAGCAGACAAAAACCGTTGTCCCCTATGCTGATGTTATTTTTCATATCCGGATTATTCTCGTATGGTTTTCAGTTTGAACTCGAGCGGGGACAGTTCAATGTGATTACGATGTTTTTGTGCTTGTTTTCTATCTGGATATACCATTATCGCCACAGGTATCGTTATCTGGCATATTCTATGTTCTCTATCTCAATCCAGCTAAAACTCTATCCTGCTATTTTCATTGTTATGTTCATCAGAGATTGGGACGATTGGAAAAGCAATATCAAAAGATTTTTAGGGTTAGCTGCCGTCAATCTCGCACTCTTCTTTATCCTCGGGCCCAAAATATGCGTTGAGTTTCTGAAAGTGACAAAGGGCGCGATGGGGAACCCGGGCACTTGGTTTGTCAATCATTCCATTCAGTGTTTTGTAACAGTAATTCTAACAAAGTCGCCCTGGGCAAAAGAATATTCCGGGTACTCCGGCCTGATACAAGTTTTACTGCTGGCTTTTGTTGCTGTCTGCATATTCTTAGTTATACTTCAGGCATATCGACAAAGACAAACCGGCATAAACCCATATATGCTGCTTGCCTGCACTATTGGAGCTATGCTTATACCTGCCATTAGTTATGATTACAAATTATCAATCCTTGCCGCTCCGGTTGCTATGGTTTTTCACAAAGACTGCTTTGCCAAAATTGCCAACTATCGTTCCCGGCTGGTTATCTCTCTGTTGATATTTGCCTTTTGTGCTGTATATTCATCAACGCTGTTTTCATATTGCTGTAAGCCGCCTACACTGTGGCTGCTTAGTGATTCTCCGGCATTAATGGCGCTACTGTTGATTACTACTGTATTTTCCCTGATGAGGGAACCGACGCGGGAATTGCAAACTGCGGGATGAGAAAACCATCCAATAAGCGGCTGACTTCTCGATACCTAATCACATTTTACTTGTATCAAGTTCCTGTGATTTTTTCGATTATTGCGTCCGCCATTTCGCTCGTGCCGACGGCAGTCGGGTCGTTTCTGTCCGGTTTCATATCATAAGTAACATACTTACCTTCAGCTATCACATCCGCGACAGCCTTTTCAAGTTTATCCGCCTCTTTAACTTTTTCCAGGTGCCGAAGCATCAGAACGCCGGAGAGAATCAGGGCACAGGGATTAACCTTGTTTTGTCCCGCATATTTCGGAGCGCTGCCGTGAGTGGCTTCAAAAATCGCGCCCTTATCGCCGATGTTCGCGCCGGGCGCTACGCCCAGGCCGCCGACCAATCCTGCGCATAAATCGCTGAGTATATCGCCGTAAAGATTCGGCAGAACCAGCACATCGTAAAGCTCCGGCTTTTGTATAAGCTGCATACACATATTGTCAACGATGCGGTCCTCAAACTCGATGTCGGGATAATTTTTCGCAACCTGTCTGCTTGTTTCGAGCCACAGGCCGTCGGTATATTTCATAATGTTGGCCTTGTGAACACTCGTTACCTTTTTTCTTTTGTATTTTCTGGCGTATTCGAATGCAAAACGGACTATCTTCTGTGTTCCTTTAACAGAAATTGGTTTTATACTTATTCCCGAATCAGAACTAATCTGCCGTTTGCTGTGTTTGTTAAGCCAGTTGATAAGTTCTGTCGTATCGTCTTTTCCTTTTTCAAATTCGATGCCTGCGTAGAGGTCTTCCGTATTTTCACGGACGATAACAAGGTCTATATTTTCATATCTGCTTCGGACGCCTTTGTAGCTTTTGCAGGGACGAAGGCAGGCGTAAAGTTCAAGCTCCTGTCTTAAGAAAACATTTATGCTCCGAAAGCCCGTGCCGACCGGCGTGGTAATAGGAGCTTTTAAGCCAATGCCATTTTTTCTGACCGAGTCGATAGTCGCCTGCGGCAGCGGCGTGCCGGTTTTAGCCATAATATCGACGCCGGCCTCTGCCAATTCCCATTTTATGCCGACTCCGGTCGCGTCAATACATCTTCTTGCCGCATCAGCAATTTGGGGCCCTATGCCGTCGCCGGTAATTAAAGTAACTGTCGTCATTTAGCAAATCTCCGGAATTAAATTAGAAAAGTAATATGTTAAGGCAAAAGATGGGTGTTGTCAATAAAGACTTCGGTCTGCTCGCCACAGTGCAGCTTTGATTAATTGAGATTTGCTAAACTCTCAAGTTTACTTATCAGATTCCGTATCGCTTTTTGACCTTTATTAGTAATTTTGCAAAATGTTTTAGGTTTGCGTTCAATAAAAATCTTCTCAACTTTTATGAAACCTGCTTCTTCCAGTTTGCTAATCTGGACGCTAAGATTGCCATCAGACAACTTGAGGGTATCTCGGAGATGTGTAAACTCTAATTTATCCCCGCTGATTAGGGCAGATATTATTCCCAAGCGTGTTTTCGACAATATCAGTTCGTCGAATTCAGGCTGCTTAGGCTTATTCATTTTCTTTTTCCTGTTTACGGTAATTTCTATCCGCGATTATCGCCGGTATAATAAATCCTGCTCCCATTGTTAAGCCAAGGATTATATAAGCACTTTCTTCCACAAAATATGTAAGAATCATTCCTGCAAAAATTAATATTGCACCCCAAAGCCATTCTTTTGAATGAAAAACTCCCAATACGCACAGGCCTATACTAAATAACATTGCCCAAATAAAAGGCGGGTCTCCGCCGGAGTAATCGTTGAACAGCATGGCCAAAATGGTAAAGACAAGACCTTGCAATGTTATGAAAATCCATACTCGGGTAAGTTGTCTTTTTAGATGGGAGATGAAACCAGCCTTTTTTTCATATTTGGCAATTCGGACAAGGCAGATAACGATATAACAAAGAATAATTGATATCATTGACAGCCCCATAGGCCAAATCCACTTATCCAACTGATGTATTTTCAAAAAATATAGTGCGGCATATGCGATTATACATATCAAGCCGCATGCAACCATAATGTGAACATCAGGCCTGACTTGCCTGTATGTTTTCTCTACTACAGACCGCATAAATTTGAGGTCATCAGCAGAAATTTTTCGTTCTTCAAAGCTTTCCTGCTTCGGCTTTGATTCTTCAGGCAAATTTTCGTTTTTCATACGTCTTTCTCCTTTATATAAAGTACTTTATTTTATAAAGTATATTTTAACAAAGATACCCTTCTCGTGTCAACTTTTTTTTGAAATTTTTATACTTTTTTGCTGCAACTCTCAATCTGTCGTATTGTACAACTCCTCATTATTGATTAGTCATTGTCAATAAAGACTTTAGGTGTGGCTTGTCTTTATACAAGCACCGGCGAGGTTCTTTCGGCATCTATAAGTTTTCTGACCTGCAGGAAATCGTCGTGTCTTGCGATGAACGCATCGACGATAACGGGGTCAAAGTGTCTGCCCCGCTCCTGGCATATCATCACATAGGCTATTTCAGGCCGAAAGGCTGGCTTGTAAACCCGCGAGCTTGTAAGGGCATCATAGACATCGGCAAGAGCCACAATCCTTGCTGCAAGCGGTATCTGGTTTCCCTTCAAACCTTCGGGGTAGCCGGTGCCGTCAAATCTTTCATGATGATACTGCGCGATATCGACAGCCATTTCAAGAAAACCTGCGCTGACAACGTTTCTTATAGCCCTTCCGAGCGCTTCAGAGCCTATGAGTGAGTGCTGCTTCATAACTTCGAATTCATCGTCTGTGAGGCTGCCCGGCTTGAGAAGCACACAGTCCGGTATTCCGATTTTCCCGATGTCGTGCAGCGGACTTGAACGGTAGAGGTCTTCGATAAACTTATCGTTTATCTGCTCGCCATAACAGCCGTTGTTTCGCAGCTCCTCGGCAAGTATATGGGAATAGCTGCGGATTCTTTCGAGATGTTCGCCTGTTTCCGGGTCACGCGATTCGGCCAGCGACGCGAGCACAAACATCGCCACGTCACGGGTGTCGGAAATCTGAGCGGTTCTTTCCTGCACAAGATTGTCGAGGTGATTTAAAAGCTCCCATTTTTCCGTCAGCGCGACAGCTAATTGGCGGACTTCGATGTTATCGAACGGCTTTTTCAGGATTAACAGTTTTTCAGTTGTTCCAAGTCTATCGGCAATATCCGTCCAGGAATAATCCGAATACGCAGTGCAGATGACAATTTGAAGCTGCGGCTGGACCTTCCAGAGATGCTCAATAGTTTCTATTCCGTCCCAGTCAGATTCCATTCGAAGGTCAACAAACGCCATTGCGTAAGGCCTGCCCTGCCGCTGAGCGTCAATAATCTTTTCCAGACCGTCATGGCCGCTGAAAACGCAATCCACTTCAAAATCGGCGGAAACGTTTTGATTATCAGAACCGAAAACCGCGGCTCTGGCAGCGTCAAGCGACGTATTAACCGGGCCTTCGGAGAGTATCTGCCTGAAATCCTCGTGTATTGATTCCTTGTCGTCGATTACGAGGATTCTTTGGTTTTTTACTTCAACTGTACTTTCCATTTTTTACCCCCTCACCAATATAAAAAATTTTGAATGTAGTTTTTTTAACAAAGATTTCATTTTCATTTTTCCCTCACGAATTCCCCCTTATACCAGGATATTGGTGTGGGGGTTTACTCTCCGCTTTTTTTAATGGAAGCTCAAGAATAAACGTCGCCCCCTGATTTTGACCTCCGCTTTTAGCGGTCAGCGTTGCCTGCATATCTCTTGCGGCAAGCAGGCAGCTATGCAGTCCAAATCCATGACCGGCCTGTTTGGTTGTGTAACCGTTTTCAAATATCGCGTTAAGGTCGGCAGGATTTATCCCGATACCATTGTCTATTATCTCAATTCTCACCTTTGAGTCATCCGTTTTCGCAGTTCTGATTCTCAGCAGCTTCGGCTCTCTATCGCTTTTTGACAGCGAATGTTCGGCATTATCAATCAGATTTACGAGTATCTGCAGTGTTCTCTGCCTGTCGATAAGAATACTGCCGATATCATCGTATTCGCGGACAATCTCGATATTATACCTTTCGAGTCCGGCATTATTGATTTCTACCGCATTTTCAATAAGTTCGTTCAGCAATACGCTGTCACGCTGCGCACCTGTTCCGGCATACAATTGCTGCATCTGAACGATGCTTTTGACATGCTCGACATTTTTCATAAGAGAGCGCAGTTTCTCGACCGTTTCGGCCTGCTGCTGTGCAAGATGACTGCTGACCTCCGCAAGATAAATCGGAATATACTTTCCCTGCGGGTCGTTTGTGAGAAATTCCGCCAGGTCAGCGATGTGCTCTCCGAGCAGTTCGGCCAGTTTAGTCAGGTTGGAGATTTCCGAATTCGTTATTTTCTCAGTAACAATCGCGGCCGAAACGTTTATGCTGTTAAGGGCATTGCCGACATTGTGCAGGACATTGGCCGCAACTTCGGCCATTCCGGCGCTGTGCGAGGTTTCCATAAGTTTCTTGTAAGTGATTTCGAGCTGAAGATTAAGCTTTTCAAGCCTGACCTGCGACTCCTGGGCCTTTTCCTTGGCGATTCTCATCTGCTCTTCGGCGTTCTTCATCTCAGTTATATCCTTAAGAAGACAATCGTAGGAAACCTGTGAGTCATTTTTGTTAAGCTGCTGGACGACAGTGCTTTTTACCCACCGCAGAGCGCCGTCTTTGCGAATTATTCTGTATTCGACAGATTCGGCCGCTTCTCCCATAGCACATCTGTTTAACTGCTGCGAAACCCGCTGCTTGTCGTCTTTATGAACTATTTCGAGCCACAGCGAAGGATTTTCGTTAAGCTCCTGCGCGCTGTAGCCCGTAACAGCAATGCTCGAATCGCTGTGGAGAATTTCTGTTATGCGGCCGGCAGAAATCTTTATAGTAAATATGTAATCCGTAATACTGTTGGTAATCCGCTGGTATCTTTCCTCGCTTTTCTGCAGTTCGTTTTCATAATTGATTGTTCTTGCTCCAACCGCCATTCTGCTTTTCAGCACTTTTTTGTCGAACGGCTTGCACAGGTAATCATCTGCACCGGTATCGAGAGCGGTAACAACATCTTCATTTTCCACCTTCGAGGTCAGAAAGATTATAAAAGTGTATTTGCGGCTCTGTGCGGAGCGAATTCTTTTGCAAAGCTCAAGTCCGTCCATTGCCGGCATCATCCAGTCGATAAGAACAATTTCAGGCTGCTGGTTCTGTATAATTTGCCAGGCTTCGCTGCCATTCTGCGCAGAGAGAACCTCATACCCCCAGTCTTTGAGGTGTTTTTCGAGTATAATTCTCGATGCAGTATCGTCTTCTGCGATAAGCACTTTCATATCAATCCCATAAAAATGTTTTTTGTCTATAAAGGTTTCTATTAAATCGGCACAATAAAGAACTGACTTTTTTTGCAATTTTTTCGGAATTTGGAGAGAAAATACGCGATTATTTCCTCCAAAGCCGGTTTTTATCGGAATCTGAGGGCAGGTATGGTTTTCAAGGCTTGTTTTAGGCCCGGGCTATATAAAAAATACCGCAAATTTTGTCGATATTGGCGGTTTTTAACTCATAAATTCAAGAAATCCCGCTAAAAAGTCCGAAAATATAGTAGTCTGAAATCTTTTTGACGGAACAAACTAATGGAGCAACAAAACAGCCTGCAAAAGCTGAATGAACCGATTTTCAGCAGGAAAAAATCTCTATTAACGGTCAGCCAATACGCAACCCGGCAGGGAGTATCCGCCGGCGTTGTGCAGGAATGCGCCAAGCTCGGCGTAGTGCAGGTCAGAAAACACAAGGACAAAACCTTCATAGTTGACCTGCCGCTCGATACATACAAAATCATCAAACAGCAGGATTCACTTTCCCCAGAAACAATCGACTCTACATTGTCTGCAAATAAAATTACCGAGCTTGTAAACAGGATTTTCAAAGCGGAGGGCGAAACAAAAATCCTGCCGGCTGAAACCAAAAGAAAGGAAGACAGGAAAAACAGCAGAATCCACTCAGCTGGGATAAAACCTGCTCCTGCCGAATCGTTGTTTTCGCAGCCGCAGCATAAAGAACCGGCCACAATACCCGATTTGCAGTTATTTGCCGACCCCCCTCTGCTTCTTGCGAAGCAAGAGAGGGGGCAGCCCGCCAGATTTCGCATTCCGCTTTTGCGAGGTTTTACTGAATCCATAAAATCTGTTTCAGTCTGGAAACTGGCGTCTGTTGCTGCGGCAGCGGCATTTGTCATAAGCTTATGTGCCTATGCGTGGGTAAGTATCGACAGGAAAATCCAGCAGCAGAAACTTCAACAGGCTTATGAAAGCATCAATAAGCTTATGTCTAAATACGAAGAGACAAGACAACAGGCCAGATTATATGAGTTCGATATGATGAGCTGGCGTTCGGAAGCGGAACAATCTAAAAGGGCGCTGCTTAGCACTGAATCAGAGCTCCAGAATGCAAGAAAGAATCTTTCTGAAACCAGAAAAGACCTGGATAATATGCAGCAATACAATAACGAGACGCTTAAAGACCTTAACGAGCAGATAACCAAAATCAGGTCACGCATCCCAATCGCCGGCGAATAACCAACGCAATAAACCGGCCTTGCATCTTTTTCTTGCCATACCCGATTATCCCGGCTATAGTAAGCGTTTGTTTTTTCGGAGCTTTTTATGGCGCATATTTTTATAAATCAGATTCAGCCGGGCCAGCAAATAGATGATATTTACCTGATAAGCCAGCCCATACTGCGAAGCACAACCCGCGGCGATTTGTATATCGCTATGTTCGTAAGCGACAAGACCGGCAGATTAAACTGCAGGGTCTGGCAGGCGACAGAGGAACTTTTTAATTCGCTGCCAAAGGAAGGATTTGTTCATATAAAAGGCAGAAGCGAGCTGTATCAGAACACGCTGCAGATTGTCGCCGACCAGTTAATGGCTGTTCCGCCTGAAAAAATAAAAATTGACGATTATCTGCCGAGAACGGAAAAAGATATCCGGCAGATGTTCGAAGAGATAACAAAAATTCTGGCCGTTATAAAAAATCCGTTTGTAAAAGCTCTTGTTGATGAATTTCTCAAGGACAAAGACCTGATGAAGAAATTCTGCACGGCGCCGGCGGCAACGCAGAACCATCACAGCTATATCGGCGGTCTTCTTGAGCATACGCATAATATGATGAATGTGGCAAAGGCTGTGATGCCTTACTATCCCCAGCTTCAGAGCGACCTCGTCCTTGCGGGAATATTTCTGCACGATATGGGCAAGACCGATGAGCTTTCCTACGATATGGCTTTCAGCTACACCGACAGCGGCCAATTGCTTGGCCATATTGTTCAGACAACTTTTATGGTCAATGATAAGGTTACAAATCTAAAAAAGGCAGGGATTGAAGTCAACAAACAGGTTCTCGACAGTATTATGCACATAATAGTTTCGCATCACGGTCAATATGAGTTCGGCTCACCTCGGCTGCCGATGACCGCTGAAGCCTATCTGGTCAGCCTGCTCGACAATATCGACGCCAAAATAAATCAGGTTACGGAAAAGATTGAAAACGAGCCGGGTGAGGCAAACTGGACCGCCTATGTAAAGGCTCTGGAAGCAAAACTCTACAGAAAAAGAGTCGTTGAATAAAGAATAGAACGGTTACCCGTTTTTTTTAATCACGCCGAGTTCCACTAAGGCATTGTAAGCGGCCAACTGCTGGGCTTCTTTTTTTGTATTACCC
>JBAVNP010000199.1:0-6431 GCA_049691175.1 Sedimentisphaerales bacterium | reverse complement strand
GACTATGGTGAGCCGCTTGAAAGATGGATTGAGATAATGATTTCAGACAGCGGCTCATTAGAAAGATGGATTGCACCCGGCTGGACGCCTACGCCGCAGGTCTTTTCCAAAGTCTCGAATTATTTCGATGCCGATGTATATACAGGCAATTATCTTGGCGATGGCGTCCCGACTCCCGGCACATGGGGATTATCAGAAAGGACTAATTATCAGTTTTTATCCTGGACTACGATATTTAATAACGACCCGGTAAGCAGCTTGTATTATTTTCCTAACCCGGCAAAGATACATACTGTCGAGGTGAATGAATCAGGGCGTGTTTATTTATCCGGCTATGACGTAAATCATTTAGCCAGACAAACAATGTCTTATGATCATTTAAGACATAACCATTTGGACAAGGCCTGGTGTGTGCTGGGAGAAGCCATTTATGATGATTATGCCGAAGTGAGTTTGCCCCGGACGATTAACTATGCAACCGGCCTTGCGAATTACTTTTTCCGCGGCAGGTTAAGTGTCCAGTTAAATTATTTAACCTGTGAGGAAATCAGGTTAAATATTACCAACGAATCACAAAATTCCGGAATAAACCAATCTCTCAAAGGCGGTGTATTTGAGTTATACTGGGATGAACCTAACGGAAACAGGACTGAAGTTGCAGAATTTATCGCTTTCGATTCCAACAATCCGGCAGATAGTGACGTATGGTCTTCAAGCTGCGTATTAGCTTATGGCCAATCCATCAGGGCGGAATTTCCTAAGCCTGCGGGCGCTGTTGAAAAATTTATATTAGTTTACAAAGGCAATATCTGCGAAAACTCGGCTGAACCGGACACTGACGATTCGAATGCTTTAGCCGTGGCTATTATCACTAACCCCGGTTGCTCGTTCGCTTCTAACGATTGCTGCTGTTTTTTGGAGCCAAATACTCCGGGATCCTGCGGCAATCCAAACTGGAATGCATATCCACCCTTCGGCGGTCCAGGCAAAACCCCGAAATATATAACAGTAACATTTAGTGATATTGGAGGATGGGGTGGTATTAATGGTTGGGCCAAAGGAGGGCCTAATAGAAAATTTGTACTGTCTTATAATGGTGGCTGTAGCTGGAGTTGTAGCACAATACCAGCATCTGATGGTAGTTGGTGGTATTGCGGAATAAATAATGGCGGTATTAGCTTAGAAAGCCATCACGTAGCGTCGTGGCGTATAGGTTGGACATATGCGGCAGGCGTAACGGTGACTATGGGAGATGATCAGGGATATGATTGTAAATTGTCGCATATTTCCAATAACAATAATAAACCAGGAGAAGGGGCAAATTGGGAAGCTTGTTGGGATGGTCCGTACGACCTTCACGGTGGCCACTGTGATGATTATGCTTGCTACTGCATTGCTTTTGCTGCGCAAGTGGGAAGTTGGAATGAATGGTATGAACCTTGGCATGCTTATTGGGGTTGGAATTTTGGTTATTACAATGCCGGGAATGTTGTTAGAGTTGATGAAACCGATTATATATGTATAATGGATCATTGTGGGTATTCTAATACTAAACCTGGGGAAGGAAGCGGTTGGCAAACTTATTGGGCTGTTTGTGATTCTATCTCTTGGGGAGAACATGAATGTCAAATCTATTTTGAAATGCCCAACAGCACAGAAAACGACGGTGATGGCTGGAATGCATCAAACGGCAACGGAAGAGCATATATATCCCTTGTTTCTCATGTACCTTCTTGCGATTCCTGGAAATCAAGTTACGAATACAATGCTGGTGATAGTGTTAATGGTTCTGACGGCGAAAATTATGTTTGTAATGTTCCACATACATCCCATAGTAATAATAAACCCGTTACTGGTGTTAACTGGGAAGATTATTGGACAGTAGGAGGCGGGTGCGGGTGCGGCCCAAATCCAACAAAAAGGACATTAAACATATCTGCCGGCGAGGGTGGGACGGTAACTGAACCTGGCGGGCCGGGCAACTATGATTATTCAGAGAGCGAGACCGTAGCTATTAAAGCAGTGCCAAATGATGGGTATGTATTTGAAAACTGGACTGGCAGAGCAACTGGTGGCGCAATAGCAAATCCTGATGTGGCCGAAACAACAATATGGATGAATGCCAGTTATGCAATTAAGGCCAACTTTGTCCTTGAACCTCCTGAAGACCCTGACCCACCAACACCAAATCCAAGCACGTGGTCGGTTCCTCCTCATGCTGAAGGTGGAAAACATAAGATGACGGCTACTACGGCAACAGATGAAAGTCCACCAGTTTATTATCAATTTGAGCACGTTAATCCAGGTGGAGGTGGCTCCAGTAGTGGTTGGCAGGAAAATTCTTATTATGAATGTTCAGCTTCTTCACCCGATGCTTATCAAGTGCGAACAAAAGACTCCCTCGGAAACATTGGCAGTTATTCTGTAATTTGGGATACTGAAACAGGACAACAGTAATGTCTTGCAATAAACTTACAAAACCTGAAATGACAGAACCCGCCGAAGGGCGAGGTCTCGCCAAAGGCGGACAGCAGATTGCTGAATGTGAAAAATATATTCACGCATCAGAGAAAAAAATTTGGTGCTGTAATTTTCTCAGTGAAATCCATGGTTAAATAAAATAAGGCCCTGCCGTCCGGCAGGGCCTTGGTTTTTCCAGTTGTGTGCCGCTAATTTAAGCAGGAACTACATTGGTTGCGCAGGGACCTTTTTTGCCCTGACCGATATCAAACGTGACGCTTTGGCCCTCATCGAGCGATTTGAAGCCTGCGGCCTTAATTTCCGAATGATGCACGAACAAATCTTCGGTGCCGTCATCCGGCGTAATAAAACCATATCCCTTGCTCGCGTTGAACCATTTTACTTTACCTGTGCTCATTTGCTTACTCCTAAAAAAACTAAATATCTCTCTGGTTATATTTATCGGGAGGTACTATTGAGAGATGAAATAATATCCCTGAACTTTTAACATAAACTTGTACTCTTAAATCATTTATTGGCACTATTATAGCATAACAATTAAAAATATGCAACAAATAAATACCGTTTTCATCCAAAATTTCGGTTCCCTGAAGATGAACAAAAACCCCAAAATCGGCTTTTATTCGTCAAAATCGGGGTTTTTACGGACAAAATCTTAAACAAATATTTGATGGATAACCGCGGTTATCAGCCAAGCCGTGAATGAAAAAATCATATATTGCCTCTCGTATTTCGTTTATCGATTGCGCCGCTCGTCACGGTTACGCTATACGTAGGACGATAGACGAAACGAGTCTCGCAACCGCAACCGTTTAACATTGACATTAAAATTTTGGCCATTAGGATTTGTTTCGGATTTCGATATTCGGATTTCGGATTTAATTTAGCTTTGCTCTTAGCGTTTCTGCTCTTAGGATGTCTCTTTGTTCCGGGTCAAGGTTTTGACCTTTGTTTATTTGCAGGTGAGCCGGCTGGGTAAGCAGAAACAGCTCGTTTATTGTGTCGATGGAAATTTCCTTTATCCTGCCCATATTGACGCCCATTCGCAGGTTGCTCAAAAGGAACATTGCCTCGTGCGAGCTGATAAGCCTTGCGCTTTTCAATAAGGCCAATGCCCGGGAAATTTTATCGTCGAGGATATTCACGTCTTTTACCATTAATCTGTCGCGTGCAAGTCTTTCATACTCGACGATTTTTGGAATGACTAATGTCATAAAGTCTTCAACGGTTTTTTCTTCGCTGATGCCGAGCGTAACCTGATTCGAAATCTGGAAGAAATCGCCGACTGCTTCCGTGCCTTCGCCGAATAGGCCGCGAATAGCAAGGTTCATATCCTTAGCCGCTTCGAAAAGTTTTTTGAGCTGGTCGGTCATTTTAAGGCCGGGCAGGTGAACCATCACGGAAACCCTGATACCGGTGCCGAGATTAGTGGGGCAGGCGGTTAAAAATCCGAGTTTCGGACTGAAGGCATATTCAATTTTTCTGCCGATGGCATCGTCAATATCGTTAATCCGCTGCCAGCATTTATCGAGATTAAGACCTGCGGCAAAAACGGCCAGTCTTAAATGGTCTTCTTCATTTATCTGGGCTGCGAAAAGCTCGTTTGCGGCGATGACAACGCCTCGCGGCCCTTTGCCTGCGGCCAGATTTCTGCTGATGAGCTGTCTTTCGATGAGTAAATCTCTTTCAAGACCGCTGCCGCCGGCGATATCGACAAAGAAAATATCGCCGAGCAGGTCGAGAGAAAGAATAACATCCTTAAGTGTTTGCAGAATTTCCTGTTTTTCCTTGGTGTCGCAGCGGGAAATAAACTTATGCCCCGCCAGATTGCGGGCAAGTCTTATTCGGGACGATATCACTATATCGGACAGCGGCGACCCCGAGCAGAACCACTGTGAAAGTCTTGAGCTTAATTCGTTAAGTCTCATTGCAGCGCCTTTATCTGGTCCCGAAGTTTTGCGGCAAGTTCGTAATCTTCATCTCGAACCGCCTGCTCAAGCTGTTTTTCGAGTGTTTCCACCTGTGGTGAGCCTGCCCGCCCTGAGCTTGCCGAATGGGCCGAATCCAGTTCATTTTCAGTTTTTGTTTCTTTTTCATCTTTTACAGTATCGCTGCTGCAAACTGTCTGAGGCGATATGCCGGGCGGAAATTTTCCTTTGTGTGTCAGGTTGCCGTCGTGGGCTTTTTCGATAATCACTTGCAGGTTCCGTTCGAAAATTTCATAATCCTTCGGACAGCCCAGCAAAGCCTGTTTGCGGAATATCTCCATAGTCATACCGCAAACCGGACAGCTTTTTTCTGCTTCACCCTGACCTTGCTCGTCGGGCTGCTGATGTGCGGCTATCAGGGAGCCTAAAAGTTCGTTGAGCGAAAGCTGGCTTTTTATTGTTATGCCTTCTTTTTGTGCGCAGCTCTGGCAAAGGTGACTTTCAGTTCGCTGGCCGTCAATTATCTCGGTCAGATGAACTGTCGCGGTTCTGGTTTTGCAAATATTACACTGCATAAGTCTTTATTCACAAAGAAGTTATATACAAACCTGTTTTCCTGCCATTACTAATATCGGCAATAAAACAATAGGACTAAACGGATGGTTTTTCGCTGTATCTGGCTTTGCAGCCCGGCGTTTCCGTTACTTCTACATATAGCAAACCGGTATTTTTAGGCAACTGGCTTTTTATACTGTCGTAAATATATCTGGCGACATTTTCAGCGGAAGCATTAGTATTTTCAAAGCATTTTAAATCTTCCAGTTTTCGCCCGTCAAGTCGGCAGACTATACTTTCCAGAATTTTTTTGAGCTTATTAAAATCTAAAAGCAAACCATCGTCGTCGAGACTCTCGCCACCGACAGCGGCTTCAGCTTTCCAGTCGTGGGTATGATAAGATTCCGTCATATCAGCGAATTTAAGCTGATGGCTCGCGCGAAAATTTGTTGTTACGGTTATTCTATACAATTGTCTCGTTCCTGCTTTACGTCTATTTCCGCAAGACGCTTTTGAAGTTTTTCAAAAACCTCCTGTGGTATCAGATTTGATACATTTCCGCCGAGTCTGGCAATCTCTCTAATCATTGTTGAACTTGTGAAACCATACTGTTCGCTGGTCATAACGAAAACAGTTTCGATGCCTGCGACTGCACGGTTGGTCATCGCAAGCTGAAATTCATACTGAACATCGGTTAGATTGCGCAGGCCTCGCAGCATTGCTGTTGCGCCTACGCTGGCCGCGTATTCGACAGTCAGGCAGTCATAACTTTGAACGCTTACACCCGGTATATCCTTAACCAGCGGCTTTATCATTTCGACTCGCTCAGCGGGAGTAAAAAGCAGGTCTTTTGATGGACTGTTGCCTACCGCGACAATCAGCTCGTCAAAAAGTTTTATGCCTCGATGGATTACATCGAGATGGCCGTTGGTTATCGGGTCGAATGAGCCGGGGAAAACCGCTCTGACAAATCTCTTTGCCATATAATGCCTTTCAATTCAGGATACTGATAAGATTATAACCGAAATATCCTCTGCGTCAAATATCATGCGCTGCGCAAATCGCAATTATCTTTTCTTTGGTTAGCCTCCGGCCTGTCCTGAGCAGGGTCGAAGGGCGCGGCGACGCATTAATTTTTGATTCGCACCGCTTTATAACCTGTTCGACAAGTTTAATCGCCTCTTTTGCGGTTGCCGCACAAACAAATAAACCGTGTCTTTCAAGAAATAATATTTTCGGCCTTTGCCTGTATCTTTTTCGATATTGAATTGTTAGTTTGCTGATTTTTTTAGCAAGCGGATATCCCGGCTTTGCGTAACCAACCCATAAAGGCGCAGGTTTCATATCGGCAAATAGTTTTCCTAATTCAGCCTTTCCGTTTTTAGCGATTAAAAATGCGCAAACCATAATCGGATGAAGATGAATAACGTATTTGTCTAAAAATGCGTGCAGATTTGTTTCGATTGA
>JBAVNP010000198.1:0-6951 GCA_049691175.1 Sedimentisphaerales bacterium | reverse complement strand
AAAATCTAATGTTTCTTCAACAGAATGATCGGTCATTGCGACATTACACCACCTGTGCCCATATCGAACCATAGATGGACGATGGCGGATTTCATTTTCTATTAAAGGAAAAGTATGGGTCAATTGTAAAACTTCTTCCGCTCCTTCTGATCGTTTAGAACTTCTCCATGCAGGTTGCCAAACTTGTGGTCTTTCTCTCTTTGGTAACTCTGCCGGAGGCTCATCGATGTTGGCCAAACATAGTGGACATTTAACTAAGTTTTCCAATGGTGAAATATCTTCTATAATTTCGTTACTTATACCTTCCTGCCGAAGCAGATCAATAATAGTTTGATAAACTTCTGAGGGAGCTCCATAAAGTTTGTAGGCTACTGCGATGCCTAAAGAAGCGAAGGCACCAATCGAAAATTCAGATGTGCTATATTCTAAAGCGGGTATGGTACATCTATTCTCAGACCATTCGTCTGCACTCCATTCCGAAAGCCTATCAACAAGATGATTCCATTTCCCAAAGGGAGCACAGAATACTCTATTGAGCCTAAACAGATCTTCTGGTTTATATTGCGTTCCACTAATAACAAAGATTATTTTATGGTTCGAAATATCAATACTATCAACTTCAACAGCATAAGAAGGAGTAGAATAAGCGAGTACTAAAGGATGCCATCTAAGATTTCTATTAGAGAAGGGGGATTTATCTGTTTTGCCTCTTGTAGTTAAAGCGTCTCTCTGCAACTTCCCCGCTGCCACTCCCATGCCTGCATCTCTTGAATAGCTAACTCTGCCGTGCACTTTCATAAATGCGTTGGCTTTCTCTTGGTCCGGAATAAATTCCTTGAGTAAAGCCGCTATTCTTGAGCAGATTTCAAGCATTCTACGATCATTATCTGTAAGTTCATTACAACTTATAGTCCTTGTTTTAGCCATTAATTTTCATCTCCTAATTAAAGATCCATCAATTGGGGACTTTTTTTGTTAACTCCATTTTTTGATAAAGGATATTTTTCACCTGTTCAGATAGTTCCCTTTGGGAATAGGTAAAAATTATTCATTCAAACGATTAACCTGCTATGCCACCACGATATCAAATGCTGTTCTCGATCAGGTTAAGAGTTTTCTGTCGGAGAATCATTTTTTGTTCGATAAGATCTTTCATCTCTTTCGTGATTTTGTTGATAATTTTTTTATCCGTACTTATAGGCAAAACTATTTCAGTAAGTCTATCTCCAAGTGTTGATAGAGTTGCCTGCACAAAGGTCTTGGAATCAATTTGCCTTCTAACAATTTTGGTATTAAGCAGATACAATAGATAGAAGGGATTAAGTATTTTGTCATCAAGGACTCTAATTTTCTTTAAATGGCTTTGGAGAATAATTCTGATGTCGAACTTTGTTATAATAGTTGTTTTACCTATCAAAAACGTCCCATCGTTGACAAAAAGGATGTCGTTTTCTCTTACGTCCTGCTGTTTTTTATACTGGTCATATATCTCTTCTGCAACAGCTTTCACTGGATCTATTTTCATTTCCCAGTTGACAATATCAGTCGTTCTGACAAAGGGAATATCGCCAGTCCCGTAAAACTGTGAGCCAATTTCGTTTCCGCGTCTAATTTGGAGAATGCTTTTGTCAATCAATTCACCTATGGTTACAAGCTGATACTTGCCAGATTTCTGTAACGTCAGAAGGTCTTTTTTGATTTCTGGGTTATAATATTCTGGGATAAAAATATGGTCGCTTAAAGTAGTATAGTCTTGGGAAAAGCCCAAATGAGTAATGTCTTCGAGCTCACCCTTTAGATGTTTCTGAAACCTTTCGGCAACCAATGGCAAATCATCGTCAAGTATTTTGTTTCCTTGAGAATCAAAAATAAACGAACCATCGGGATTCATTTTATATGTCTCTTTGCCGTTTTTGTTGTGGCCGGCTGCTATAGGAATCGCCATAAATAAAGTTTTTGGCCGACTTTTCCCTTTTTCCAAAAAGAGAACGCTTGTCTTCGTGTGTGTACTTGGCTGGAAAGTTTCCTGTGGAAGACTAACCACTCCTATAATGGTTGCATTTTGATTAATGAATTCCCAAATATATCTGTCAGACGAATTGCCAAATATTCCTTCGGGGAGAACGATTCCCATTCTGCCTTTATCATTGAGTAATTGAAGGCATCTTTCAATAAACAATACCTGAGGAGGTTGCTTGTCGAGTAAAGTCGGCGTGATTTCCCATTTATCGGAATAATCCCATTTATGCCCCAGTTTAAACTGTCGCAATAGATCCCTCCCCACAACAGGAATCTTGGCTCCAAATGGCGGATTTGTGAGGATCAAATCAAAAGAGTTCAAGCTAATGACCTTTTGTGTCGTGTCCTCCCATTTTGACGGTTCCTCTAAACTGTTTTCACAAAATATGTGATAATTTTCTTCTCCTATAAGAGTTAAATAGACCTTTGCCAATTTTGAAAGGAAAAGATCTTTATCTATTCCAATGATATTATAGCCTGAGGCATTATGCTTAATAAGATATTTTAGAATATATGCCAGAAAACCACCACTACCACAAGCAGGGTCTAAAATTCTTTCGTTGGATTTAGGTTGAAGAACATCGATCATCATTTGAACAACATTACGAGGAGTAAAAAATTGGCCTTCGCCACCCCGAAATGTGGTTCCAATTAATTCTTCAAATGCGTCAGCGATAACATCTCTGTCCGTTGAGATTATTGAATACTCTTCAAACTTTGAAACAATAAGGGACAAGTCAGTGATTGGAAGTTCTATGGATTCTTCATCGGGAAAAATATCTGGATATTTGGTTTTGGCATTTGTGAAAAGTTTCGTGATCCGATCCCCGAATTCTTGAAGATTTTCGTTTGGTCTGTTGGCAAAGTCTACAAGTTCATTATCGTGTTTCGCCTTTTCATCAAATATTTTGCAGAACAACAACCGCATTATGTTTTGAGCTATTTTTTCGTCACGCGAGATACCAGTGACATTACCTGCACAATAGTCCCGTATATCCCTAAAAATGAATTTCAGATTATTAATTTGACGCAGACTTGCTTTATATATTAGTCTTTTGGGCTTGCTCAATTCATGAGCGGTAAACAAATCTGTTTCCGTATTTCTAGTCTTACTTGCTATTAACATCGGTTTTGTACCCTTACTAGATATTCCATGAAATCAATCGTTCCGTTCAATGAGTGATCTGTAATTGCAACATTACACCATCGATGACAATATCATACCTCTTTCTATACCATTCATCAAATTTTCCCGCCATTTATTTCTCCTTTTGCTATTAAACCGGTGGTATTTTATCCTCTAACCCCTTATAAATCAAATGGTTTTATCCATCTTCGTCGAACCTGATAAAAACCGTGTTAATCCGTGCAATCTGTGGTTAAAAAACCGTTTTTCAGCGAAAAATTAAGATTTGACAACGAAACAGCTATTGCGATAATTAGGGGGAAATGGACTGAACCATCAGGAAAGGACGGAATATGAAATCCAGAAAAATTATCTTGTTATCGGCAATAATAGTTATCGGTTTATTTGCAGTTGCACAGGCGGAGTTAAAGCCGGCCGCATTCGGCCAGCCCAACGAGCCTGCGGTCGAGGCGAACGCTGTCAAACTTCCTTATGTCGGCGAAATCCTCGGCAGCGAGGTGAACCTTCGTTCCGGGCCGGGGATGAACTTTTACAGCTGCGGAAAAATCAGTTCGCCGGCGAGGGTTGTTGTCGTGGGCCAGAAATACAGCTGGGCGCAGATACTTCCGCCGCCGGGAAGCTTTTCGTGGATTTTTAAACAATATGTTGAAACAGACCCAAATAATCCCGGCGTCGGGGTTGTAAACGGAGATAATGTCCGCGTATATGCAGGGTCGGATGAATTAGAGCCTATGCGGTCGGACAGCGTTCAGATAAATCTGTCAACCGGTCAAAAAGTACGCATCATCGGCGAAGCAGTCGGCGATTATTATAAAATCGCACCGCCGGAAGGTTCCACGCTGTGGACGACAAGTCAATATGTCAAATTCATACGCAGCGCAGATGAAATAGATATAAAAATTCCGCAAATTGCCGATGCAAACGCAAGCGGAACACCAGAACTAATCACGGGACAAATCGAAGCGACAAGCCGGGAACTCGAACAATACTATACGCTCGAAAAACAATTCGAAACGGAAAAGACAAAACCGCTCGATGAACAAGACTTTTCAAAAATAAAGGCTGAACTGACGGCCCTGATGAATGACCCCAATAGCGGAAAAGCGGGAGACTACGCAAAATACCTGATTAGAAACGTCGAACGCTGCGAACTGGCAAAAGAATCCAAGACAATAGTCGAAGGGCAAAAGACAGAATTAGAGCAGAAACTGACAGAAATCGAAAAGGCCAATGAGGAGAAAAAGAAAACCCTCGCAGATACAAGCAAATACGCCATTGTCGGAATCTTCAGACAATCATTAGTCTATGAAGGCCAATCAGAAACGAAACGATACCTTGTTGTCGATGACAACAATAAACCAGTCTGCTACGCAGAGGCGGTCGGCGAAATAGCAGAGGCGAACCTGGCAGAATACTATGAACAAAAAGTAGGACTAATCGGGCATATTTCCGCCGATAAACAAAGCGGCATCGCATTAGTCAAGTTTGAAAAAATCGAAGAACAACCAGCCGCACCACAAGCGGAGCCTAATGCAACAACCGCAGTCCCCGGTGAACCTAACGCTGTTCCCGGTGAACCTAACGAACCTAACGCAGAGGCCGAGAAAAAGTAAAAATCAAATCGTAGAAAATTATTCAGCCGGCGGACATAAGTCCGCCGGCTTTTTATTATTCTTTCACCGGAAGCAAGGCAATTTCATTTGAGTTTTTAAACAATTAAAGTTATAATTTCCGCAAACATTGAAAGGCTTTGATAATGATTAAAAGACAAATTGCACTTACGGTATCATTATTGGCGGTTTTCTGCAGTTCCTGTGCAAAAATTAAGCAGGAGAACAAATAAAACCGACTCGTCGCGACAGAGCGCGCCGCAGCAGGAATAGACACAAACGATTTTTATAACAGCGCGCACCACTGGTACGACATCTATGCGGCAAAAAATGTAATTAACTTTGAACCAAATAAGCCGCGATACAAAGAGACGCAAACAAAAGAAATCGCAGACAATGTTCTTCTTTACCAGCGAGACAACGGCGGCTGGCCGAAGAATTACGATATGCGGGCGATACTGACCAAAGAACAAACAGAGAAAGTTATCGCGGCAAAACCCGAACCTTATACGACATTCGACAACTGCACGACGTATTCGCATATTAAATATTTAGCAAAGGCTTATCAAATTATCAAAGATGAAAGATATAAAGACGCGGCTCTGCGAGGAATTGATTTCGTTCTTTCGGCGCAATATCCAAACGGCGGCTGGCCGCAGTATTATCCTCTGGAAGAAAACTACAGCAAATGCATTACATTCAACGACGACGCTATGACGGGCGTTATGAAAATGCTCAAGGATATAATAGATGATAAGCCGTATTATTCTTTTGTCGATAAAGCCCGCCGCGAAAAAGCCAAAATTGCTTTTGACAAAGGATTAGACTGCATACTCAAGTGCCAGATAAAAGATAACGGAAAATTAACGGGATGGTGCCAGCAGCACGATGCAAACAGTTTGCTTCCCGCCATGGCAAGGAAATATGAACTGCCGAGCATTTGCAACAGAGAGGGCACGTGGGTCATTCTTTTCTTAATGAGCATAGACAAACCCAGCAAGGAAGTAATAAATTCAGTGCGGGCGGCGATTAAATGGTTAGGGGATTCGAAAATTACGGGAATCAGGGTTGAGGAATTTAACACTCCGCCGTTCCAAACTCCATTGAGGCTTTTAACAACGGATAAAAAGGTAGTTGAAGATAAGAACGCACCGCCGGTATGGGCGCGGTTTTATGAACTTGGGACAGAAAAGCCGCTGTTCAGCAACAGACAAAGTCAGCGGCTTTATTCTATGGCGGAAGTGGACAGAGAACGCCGCGCTTACGGCTGGTACACTTACGACCCGCAGCAGGCTTTAGACGCATATCCTGCGTGGCAGAAGAAATGGGCATTGGAGCGAGCTTCAGAGACAAGAGATGATACTTCTACGGCAGGCAGGCCGAGGCACTGGCCGAGAAACTTGTGGGCTGATTATAGCAAACAGCCTGACAAGTGGTATCGAAGCAAGGAAGGAATTCAAATCGCCAATAATATTCTGTCCTGGCAAAGCCCTGCGGACGATTGGCCAAAGAATACCAGCACGACGCGTGAGCCGTTCACGTCAGACCCGAATACCATCCGCGGCACCTTCGACAATAGCGCCACAACTGAAGAAATACGATTTCTGGCTCGAGCATTCCTCGCAACCAAAGACAAACGTTATAAACAGGCGGCCATTAAGGCTATTGACCATATCCTTAAAGCACAATACCCCACGGGCGGCTGGCCGCAGTATTATCCGCCAGACAAGAAGAATTATCCCCGCCATATTACTTTCAACGACAACGCTATGGTTCGCCTGATGAATCTTCTGCGCGATGTCGCTGCCTCCCGTGATTTCACTTTTCTGGATTCCGGGCGGCGCAAAGCAGCCCAAAAGAGTTTCGACCGCGGTATTCAGTGCATCCTCAAGTGCCAGATTATTGTGAACGGCAAACTCACAGTCTGGTGCGCCCAGCACGATGAGCTGGATTATAGTCCCCGCCCCGCACGGACTTACGAACTTGTCTCGCTGAGCGGCTTGGAAAGTGCCGGCATCCTCGAGCTGCTGATGAGCCTTGACCATCCGAGTCCCGCGGTAGTCCGCGCCATCGAGGCCGGTGCCGAGTGGTTCGAATCCTCCAGAATCACCGGCATCCGTGTGATTTGGGCTAACCGCGACCGCACCGTGGAAAAAGACCCCAACGCTCCGCCAA
>JBAVNP010000197.1:0-4460 GCA_049691175.1 Sedimentisphaerales bacterium | reverse complement strand
AAGTTCAGGTAAATACAGTAACCCGCCCTCCTGCAGAAAGCTTTGCTGAGCCGGTTCAGAGAGAACAGTTGGAAAATTTGGCTGCGCAATTATTTGAACATTCAGAAGTTATCGCTGACTATAGAGGTGTTCATAAGAAACAGGAATTTGCTGCTCAGCGAGAGGATGTTCTGACTCTTTTAAAACGCCGTCCCTGTTCCGTCGAAGACATCGCTGCCGGTCTGGGTTTGCATCGAAATGAAGTCCTTAAATACATAGAAGAATTGTCTGCGGAAGGTAAAATAGAAGCAATACCACAAAATCAAAAACTGTATTATAAAGCTGCGGTCTAATAACAGATATAATTATGAAAGGACTAAAGAAGATGTCTGGGAAAATCACGATGAGCCCTATTGGCATCATACATTCGCCATATAAACAAATTAAAGATATGCCTATCCAAGGCAAATTTAAACCCGATGTTAAAGCGTGGATTGAGTTAAAACAAGAATACAGTGCGGGCCTTAAAGATTTAAACGAATTTAGTCATGCTATTATAATTTATTATTTCCATAAGTCAGAAAAAATAGAAATCGAAGGCAAACCTTTTTTGGAAGATAACAGGCATGGAATATTTGCTATAAGAAGCCCACATCGACCCAACCACATCGGCTTATCTGTAGTAAAAATAGAGAAAATTGAGGACAACAAATTACATTTCAGCGAGATTGACGTTTTAGATGGGACACCTGTATTGGACATAAAACCATATGTTAAACAGTTTGACGCCCGAGATAATGTTATTTCAGGCTGGCTTGACAAACACTTCAAAAATACTGATACCCCGGATAGAACTATTTTGAAGTAACTTAACACACAATTAAATAAAGGAGATAGTAGTATGGCACAATTACCAGACGCAGTAAAAAAAGCGATATCTAAACAGGAACTGTTTCCCGTGGCAACCAGCACATCAAAAGGAACCCCTAATGTAGTCTACATTAAATATTTAAAGGTTATTGATGACCAAACAATTCTGATTGCAGATAATTATCTTAATAAGACACGAGACAACGTTTTAAACAATGGGAAAATTGCCTTTGCTGTTCTTGATGATGAAAAAGGCTCTTTTCAGATTAAAGGTACAGCCCGAAGGTTTACAGAAGGAGCTATGTATGATGAAGTCCAAAAATGGGTGCCCGAAAAACTACCGAGGGTTGCTGCTGTCGTAATGTATGTAGAGGAAATATACAACGGAGCAGACATTATTCACTGACAATCGCAATTCATGCATATCAATATAACAAAACCTCGTAATGTAGCATTTGAAGTGACGCGAAAATGCCGGTTTATCGATACCTGGAACTTTTTTGGAAAGGACGGACTAATATGAAGATACTTGTTACCGGTTCAGCAGGTTTCATAGGAGGGTATCTCGTGGAGGAGCTTCTCGAACACGGACATGATATCGTTGGAATAGATAATTATTCAAAATACGGGAAAGTCGTAAAAAGCTACGACAATCATCCCCGCTATAGTTTTGTGGAAGGCGACGCAAAAGATGTGAAATTAATGAAAGAACTGATAGCTGACTGCGATCAGGTTGTCGGACTTGCGGCAATTATCGGCGGAATAACGCTTTTTCACGAACTGGCATACGACCTTCTGGCGGAAAACGAAAGAATTCTCGCATCGAGTTTCGACGCGGCTATATGGGCCTTCAAAAATAAGAAACTTAAAAAAATAAATATACTGTCTTCATCAATGGTTTTCGAGAGCACGCAAGTCTTTCCGACCCCAGAAGGGGAACAGTTAAAATGCCCTCCGCCATTGTCAACATACGGTTTTCAGAAATTAGCCTGTGAATATTTCGCCAAGGGCGCTTTTGAACAGTATGAACTTCCTTACACAATAATCAGACCTTTTAACGCGATAGGCACGGGCGAAAAAAAGGCACTGATAGAAAAAGAGATATTCTCCGGCAATATTAAACTGGCTATGAGTCACGTTGTCCCCGATCTTGTGCAGAAAGTATTAAAAGGCCAGGACCCTCTTCATATCCTCGGGCAGGGCAACCAGATTCGTCATTACACATACGCAGGCGACCTCGCCGAGGGCATACGTGCCTGCGTTGAAAATCCAAAAGCCGTTAATGATGATTTTAATATTTCAACTCCTGTTTCAACTACCGTAATGGAACTGGCTGAGGTAATCTGGAAAAAAATAAACGGCAACAAACCTTTCAAATACATATGCGACAAGCCTTTTGAATACGATGTTCAGAAAAGAATCCCTTCGATTGAAAAAAGTGAAAAAATTCTCAATATCAAATGCAAAACAACATTAGACCTGGCGATTGACGAAATTATCCCGTGGATAAAACAGCAGATTGAATTAGGAGGTTTTTAATTTGCAGGACCAGCTTGAAATTATCATCTCGGTCTATACAATACTCTTGTTATCTAAGAGCAACCCATTTCAGAGTTGCCCTTAAAGTTGCCCTTAAAGTTGCCCTTAAAAAGGGTATCAAGATAGTAAGAAATCGTGCTGAGATAGTAAAGAAACGAGAGAGTCCAAATCCTTGTTTTTATTGGTGTTAAGTGCTAAATACAGGTTTTTGACGAGGTTACAAAAAGAGGGCAGATTGAATCCCGCCCTCTCCGTTTTTGCCTTCGGCAAAAACAGAGCAATCGAAATTTGAGCTGTTTAGTACCACATCACCCGTGCCTGGAGACAAATTGGAAACAGGCTAACAAAGCAGAAGAATAGTCCGTAACATAGGCTTACTGCCCAACCTTGTTATTTGTCAAAGCTGAAAGAAACGTACGAGAACCAGTTTTTAATTTGTATTCCCGTACAGCACAGTACAAAACCGGCACGAGAAGCATAGTAAGTATTTCAATCGTCATACCGCCAAAAGAGGGAATTGCCATAGGAATCATAATATCCGCCCCGCGGCCTGTTGAGGTCAGTATAGGCAAAAGTGCGAGTATGGTAGTAGCTGTTGTCATAAGGCACGGCCGGATTCTGCGATTTCCCGCCTTTATTACGGCCTGGCGGATATCCTTGATATTTTCAGGTTTTAATTTTTTGAATGACTGTTCAATATAAGTACACATTACCACGCCATCGTCTGAAGCTATGCCGAACAACGCAAGAAAGCCGACCCAGATTGCCACGCTCATATTAATCGGATGAATCTGGAAAAGCTCTCGCAGCGACAAGCCGAAAACGCTAAAGTTCAGGAACCAATCTTGATTATAGCACCATATCATCAAAAAACCGCCTCCCCAGGCGACTATAATGCCGGCAAAGACAAGCAGGCTTGTAATAACGGATTTGAACTGCAGATAAAGAATTAGAAAAATTATAAAAAGTGCAAGAGGAACAACAACTGCCAGAGTTTTCTGGGCACGTATCTGACTTTCATAAGTGCCTGCGAAACTGTAGCTGACGCCTTTGGGGATGACCAATTGGCCGGAAGCAATTTTATCATTCAGGAATTTACGGCACTGCTCGATGACATCGACTTCGGCGAACTGGGGCTTTTTGTCGAACAGGATATATCCAATAAGAAAAGTGTCTTCGCTTTTGATTTCCTGCGGGCCGCGGACATATTTTATGTCCGCAAGCTGGATAAGCGGGATTTGCGCCCCGTCCGAAGCAGGCACGAGAATTTTGTCGAGAGTTTCTATCGAATCGCGGAGCTCTCGCATATACCTGACTCGAACCGGATATCTCTCTCTGCCTTCGACGGTCGTCGTAAGCATATCGCCGCCTATCGCTACTTCGATAATATCCTGAACCTGACGAATGGAAATGCCGTATCTGGCAATCGCCTGACGGTCTATGTTAATCTCCAGATAAGGTTTTCCGACTATTCTGTCGGCGATGACGGTCGATGCTTCTACGGCAGGGACTTGCTTGAGGAGATTTTCGATTTCAAAGCCTGTTTTTTCAATTGTGTCAAGATTGGGGCCTTTGACTTTAATGCCCATTGGAGCCCGCATACCGCTTTGCAGCATTACAATACGCGCAGCGATGGGCTGAAGTTTGGGTGCACTTGTCGTACCGGGGATTTGGGCTGCATTTACGATTTCGTGCCAGATGTCATCCGGTGATTTTATATTGTCTCGCCACTGACGATATGGCCTTCCATTTTTATCGGGTATAAGATTGCCGTCCTTATCACGTGTGAATTGCTCTGTTTTTTTATCGTATCTGAAACGAATTCTTCTGCCATCCTTGCCAAGGATATACTCAGATTTATAGTTAATAACAGTTTCAATCATTGAAACAGGAGCGGGGTCAAGAGGCGATTCCGCTCTGCCTATTTTACCTACTACGGTGTCAATTTCGGGAATTGACCCGATTGCGGCGTCCTGTTTTTGAATTATATCAAGAGCTTCGCCGAGAGAGGCGTGCGGCATAGTTGTCGGCATATACAAAAATGAACCTTCGTCCAGCGACGGCATAAATTC
>JBAVNP010000196.1:0-3881 GCA_049691175.1 Sedimentisphaerales bacterium | reverse complement strand
GAACCTGCGCGAAAAAAATTATTTTTTCACCGGCCATTATGGTCGGCTGCGGAATTTTTTGTTTCGGCACACATAATTTTTCACTTTCCTAACCCCTTATCATTAGACCACTTAAAAAATTCTCTTTTTAAAATCCCTCTTGGCACACAGGTTGCAACTATATATATCGCTGCCGCAATGTAGCGGACAGTGAGGACGGGAAGAGTAAAGTCTTCTTGGAAGTTAGGTGCAGACAATGCTCGTCCTTGTAAAAGCGAATATTTTGGCGGTGGGACTCGGAGACAAAGGCACTGCGTTAAAAAGGTTGCCGATTCGAGTCTATTCTATGCAGACCGGCTTAGAAGCCGGCCGTTCTTTGAAAAATGAAAATGTTGACAGTGTCATCAGTAGATGGAACTTACCGGATGCCCCGGATGGCCGATTCCTGCGGAATCTGCGGTTGGCAAAGCCTTATTTACCGGTTATTGCCATAGTGGATTCGGGTGATGTCAGACAGGAAGTAGCGGCTCGAAGCATTGGAGCGTCAGCGGTATTGAGTAGTGACGTTACCAACAGGATGTTCAAGCGGGTTATTTGCGGAGTTCTTGGACTTGGTGATACTGGAGCGATTGAGAAAATCTGTGCCGTTGCAGGCGATTAAAATCGTCGTGTCTGACAAGGGTCAAAGACCGAACAGTTAAAGGACCCGTTTGTCGACAAGCAGGCACTGGTTATAGGGAGGGAGGGTTAGAGACACGAAACAATAACTTCTTCTCCTCCTCCAAAGGTGGGTTGTGACCGGACAGTGACAGATGGTTGCAACCCTCCGGAGAGCAAGCACGGCTTGGACCGTGATAATATAGGGCTCAGGAAGTTTTCTCCTCCTCCCAAATGAGCCGGGCTCGTGATCGGACAGTGAAAATGTCGGTTGCAGCCCGCTCGAGAGCAAGCACGGTTTGGGACCGTGATAATTATATAAGCTCAAAAAGAGTTTTCTCCTCCTCCCACGAGTAAGGGTTATGACTGAACAGTGATAAATAGGTTATAACCCCCTCGACAATAAGCACGGCGGGACCGTGAAGACAATAAATATTTCATCTTCTCTATCTCCTATGAGATTAGGGTTGTGGACCGGCAGTGAAAGTTCGGTTACAACCCTTTGAGGAAAATCATGGTTTTAGGACCATGTTTTAGGTGGCTTACGAATGCGTGAAGCATCACCCAATGTAGGCCCCGGCCAAAGATCACTGTTCGGTCTTAGGTCGGGGCCAATTTTTTGCGCAGTTCAAAACATAGTGTAAATCTTAAGGTCGGGGGTTCATTTCTGAAACTATCATTAAAACAATTGAAATTTGAGTGAGATAGTCTAAAATCGGGTCATCCTAAATATGGAGATAAAGATGGGCGAGATTGACCTGGAAAAATACTCATCGGCGTTTACTCTTTCCGATATGGAAATATTCGTATTTCCAGAGCTGATGTATTCGCTTCTTTTAGCGAATATAATGAGCCCGATTGTCTGGACGTGGCGGGATGAAGAAAGCTTCAAGAAATTAGACGGTAAAGACCCCTATAAAAAATTAATGAGACTCCGCCAATTCATAATGGATGAATTCGAATTCAACTTAGACCTGCAAACGTGGGGTCTAACCAATAAAAATACCGAAATCAAACGATTCGAAAAATACCTGCCGGCAGGGGAAATAGCCAAAAGCAACGCACTGTTCGGATACGAAGGCGATACATACTACTACGATGTCGATATACGAAAACACTTCGGACTCGATAAATACAACGGCGATATAATTCCATACTGGAAAACTGAAACGGTAGAAGCGATGAACGCCTTCCGCCTGAAAGAAGGCTATAAAACCGGAGCAGGGGAGTGCGTGTCACTTTCAACCCTATACGCGGCGGCGGCATTTATCGTATGCGGGATACCACTGGAAGATATCTATATGGTTCTAACGCCGCTGCATTCGCAAAACTTCATAGATATAAACGACGGCGTTATTACCAATAATAGAAGATTGGTTACCAAAACGATGTGGTTCAACGGCACGGAACTATCCAATAAGGCGCAGCGGGCACTGCGAAATGAACAAATAACCATCGTCGCTCACACAAGCGGACTTGTCCACTGCCTTTATTCCGACGCTGCAATAGACAAAAATATATATGACAGTTTCTGCGGGAAACTATCTAATTTTCTGCGGGCGGAATTGTCAACTGCCACGATGGTTAATTTCCTGCGGGCAAATCCGGATTATCAAAAATATTTCCAGTTCTGCAGGGACTGCCGGGGAAATCCGCAGTTCGTCAAGGCAGAAGACCTTTTTAACTACGAACATCTAAGCCCGCTAAGAGTCGCAGACTGCTCTCATAAAAAAATGCTCGATGAAGTTTTCGACGGCGAGTTTTCGAATGAACCTTTCCCCAATCGAATCCAGTGCGAACAATTCGCGGAATTTATGAAGGAAAAAAAGCCGGATATAGCAACCGAGCAGGGCAGAAAAGATATGGCAGGACTTTTGGCGGATTATATGCCGCATCCTGAAAAACTTGTGAATGAGCTTTACGATTTTCTGCATATTGAGCCCAAGCTTCCTACCCATTCGACAGGCTCATGGCAGGTGGGAGAGAAAAATTATAAACCATCCGAGCCGATAAAAATATCCACGGAAATGTCGAGAGAAGAAATAATCGATTATCTGTCGAAGTTGCGAAAAACAAACGCAATCGCCGATTTGGCATTTTACGCATACCGCGATATGTCGAGCTGCGACTGGAAGCCGTTTATAAAATCAGCGATTGAAAGAAGCCCTGTTTCAATTGAGATGGCAAAACAAAAGAGTATCGAGCAATGTTTCCAGTGGCTCCAAAGTATGCCGAATGAATCAATTTATGATAGTCAGAGGTTTGGTTCGACAGGCTCACCACGGGTAGCGCAGCCTGACGAAGTTGCGAATTATAAAACCGGCGACGGGATTGAAAAGGCAATTGCACTGGCAAATATTATCCACTGGCGAGAAGCCCAGAGAGAAATTACAATTGGGATAGATAAAAACAAGGTTATTGTTGAAGCAGAAGGGAATTTTGAGTTTGAAAGTTCAAAGCAATTTAAGAAAAATATAGTTATAAGCGGCGGGGAATATAGAATAGAAGCAGGGAAGTAAGGATGTAAAGAAATAAGGAACGTTGAATATCGAACGCTGAACGTCCAACGTTGAATTAAAAAGTTAAAAGGCAAAATGACAAATTAAAAATCAAAAAGCAGGTGAGATATGAGGGCAAGCACGCAAACAAAAGTTGGGATAATCACAGCTTTGTTTTTCGTTGCTTTTGCAATCCCTGTTTTTACTATGAATTTAGTGCTGCTTATTGCTGGGAAATCCTATTTCTCTGTTTTGCCGGTTTTTATCAACACGATTATGATATGTGCTCCGCTGTTTTATATTTATGCCATCCTAAGAAAACTCTTGAAAGTTGCTAAATGGATGTATTATGCATCATTTGTTTTTGTTATTTATTTCGGCCTGCTGTTTGTTGGTTTTAGTTTGTTTGTAGCGGAATCCCAAGAGCATTTAGTACGTGATGTGATTCTTTTGAGTTTAATAGCGGTTATCTTTGGTGGCTTGCTGATGCTACCCCTCAAAGTAGGAATAAAAGGTCTTACGAGAATATTGGAAGCATCAGACTCAGATGAGAAAACCCCCCAATAAAACCGGGGGCTAAATATTTTTAAAATGACGAACCCTGCCATAGTGATGGCAGGGCTAACCGAATTTTAAAAACCCCGCCTCAAGCGGCGGGGGCTAAATAAATAAAACCCTCGCAAAAAGATGGGGAGAGAATATAATAAGAATATAGAACTCAGAACACAGAATACAGTAGATGAAAGA
>JBAVNP010000195.1:0-3805 GCA_049691175.1 Sedimentisphaerales bacterium | reverse complement strand
TCAACAGCGACCCCGGCGCACCGATTTTTAAACACTGCGACTATTATATGACAGGAACAGTTGAAGATATAGTGCCGCGGCTCGCAGAAGCGTTAGAAAAGATTGAAAATTGAAGATTGAAGATTGAAAAATTAACTTCCAACATCGAACGCTGAACATTGAACGTTGAATGATAAAAAACAAAAAGTGGCAGCACGGAAAAATAGGTGACTGTCCTTAATTTAAATTTAATTTGACGAAAAATATGAACAAAATTTCAATACTAATCATCGGCGCAGGGCCGGCGGGATTGTCGGCGGCAATTACACTTAAAAATTTGCAACCGCAAATGGAAATCTGTGTTATCGACAAGGCTTTAGATGCGGGCAATCATAATCTTTCCGGCGCGGCACTTGAAGCGGACTGTCTCGATATACTGCTGAATCCAGTCGATAAAGACTGGAAAAACTCAGAACAGGCAAAAAATGTGCTGGCCTATAAGATTGATAAAGACAATCTCTTGTTTGTGCTCGGCAGAACTTTTACCTTTAACTTTTCATTTACAATGAAAATCTTCCAAGCCCTTAAAATGAATATGGCCCAAATGAGCCATTTGGGCGATTATATAGTATCCACAAGCAAACTGACAAAATGGCTATGCCTAACGGCAAAAAATCTCGGTGTAGAGGTAATACACGGCTTTGCCGCTGAGGATATTATTTACGACGAGAAAAAAAATACGGCCACCGGCGTAAAACTTGTTGACCAGGGACTGAACAAAGAAGGACAAAAACTGCCAAATTATGTCGCGGGTGAAATCATAAACGCCGATTGTATTATTCTCGCGGAAGGCTGCGACGGCCTTGTAACAGAAAAATTCATACAAAAGGCAGGACTCGTCAGACAGGCAAATCAGCTTTATTCGGTCGGTGTAAAAGAAATCATCCGCGTAAGTGATGAGCAGTTCAGTAAATTTACGCCGGGCCGGGCAGTCCATGCATTGGGCTATCCGCTCTGGACGCCGATGCTTGGGCCGGCGATGTTCGGCGGAGGCGTGATGTATCCGGTAAGCCAAAATCATATCGCTGTAGGAATGATTGTCGGATTAGACTGGAAATACTGCGATTTTAATCCGCAGGATGCGCTGACCAATTTCAAAAATCACAGGTTCGTAAAAAAATTCATCGAAGGCGGAACAATTGTCGAGGCAGGAGCAAAAATGATTCCCGAAGGCGGGTATTTTTCCCTGCCCAGATACCCGCAGACAAGCGCAATCGGAAAAGCCAACGTTCTTATCCTCGGCGACAGCGCGGGGTTTGTAAATATGCTCAAGATTAAAGGCATGCACAATGCGATAAAATCGGGCATAGCAGCAGGACGGGCCATCGCAGAGTGTCAAAACAACCTTGACGCGGCAGCATCAAAATACACGGAGCTGCTGAATATGCTCGGCGTAATGGAAGAAATGAAAACGGCGGCGAAATTCAGACCGGCAGTTGCAAAATTAGGGCCTTTGTTCGGAATGCCTTTATTTACAATGCTTGGCAATAAGTTGCCGAAGTTTAAGGTAGAAGAAGATTACAAGGTTATGACGGGCAAAAAATATAAATACAAGCCGTCAAAAAGCTACGACAAAGAAACGTTTACCGCCCTTGCGGCAACAGAACACCGTGAAGAGCAGCCGAGCCATCTGACGATAATAAACAGGAATATCTGCGCACAGAAATGCACACCGAATTACGATTCGCCCTGCATTACATTCTGCCCGGCGGGAGTCTATGAGACGGTAAACGAACAGGTAAAACCGGCAAATCCGTCAAACTGCCTGCACTGCAAGACCTGCCAGAGAAAATGTCCCTTCGACAATATAAGATGGACGGCGCCTGAAGGCGGCGGAGGGCCGAGATACAAAAATATGTAGTATCAGGGCAGCAGAAGTTTTATTGCTGCCGCGGCGGCGAGTATCTGCACGATAATATTAAACCATTTCTGGGGCAGTTTTTTAAGGATAAGCAGCCCCGCAACCGCCCCGACGACAATCAGCGGAAACATACAGGCATCGGCGGCAAAGGCCGCGGCTGTTATCCTGCCCTCGGACATAAATATCGGGACTTTGAGCCAGTTTAGAATCAGGAAAAACCATGCGCTTGTGCCGATGAATTCATACTTGGGCAGTTTCATCGCGAGAAGATAAATAATCATCACAGGCCCAGCGGCGTTGGCAAGCTGAGTCGTAAGGCCCGCAAAAAAACCCATCGTAACGGCAAACAGCCAGTGATGTGGCAGGCCGGAATTATCCTGCGGTTTTCTCTGGTGCAGATAATTCAAAATGAGCATAACAAGCACAATTACGCCTATTACAGGAGCAAGCTGAGAATCGGTCATTCGCCTGATTACCAAAGAGCCGGCTGCCATACCAACAAAAGCAGCGGGCAGAAGTTTTATAATATGCTTCCAGTTTGCGTGGCGATGATAAAAACCGACTGCGAATAAATCGCCTGTCGCAAGAAGCACTAAAAGCAGACCTGTCGAAGCGCCAGCGGGAAAAAATGACGCCATCAACGGCACAACAACTATACCCATGCCCGGCAGGCCGGTCTTGTTTAAACCGACACATACCGCACAAATACAGAGCACAATCCATTGTGCGGTGCTGTAATTTTGCGGCAGTAAATTTATAAAATCCGAAAGCATAACAAGATATTAGCAGTTTGACGAAATAAAGGCAAAAAAATAGCTGAGCGGCAAATTTTTGCCGCTCAGCCATCCAAAATCATATCTTTAACAATTATTTGCACTTACCAGTATATTTTTCGGGGTCTTTTTCAAATTGTTTCTTGCAGCCTTCACAACAGAAACAATACTTTTTGCCTTTGTGTTCACAGCAAATACTCTTATTCGCCGCTTTACCATCTCCAAGTGCGCACATCATTTTCTCGCATGGTTTTGCTGCCATATTTGCATCGGATGGCTTCTTGCCTTTCATAGGACAGGTTTTCACGGCGTTTGCATCCGCAACACCACACTTCTTTGCAGCCTTTGCCGGACAAGGTTTTTTTGCCATCTTGCATTCTTTTTTCACAGCAGCCTTGCAGGCAGGAGCATTTGTTTTTGCCGGTGCTGCTAACGAACTTTTCGTCTCGGTCTTTGCCTGCGATGAAGGCTGTGCCTTCTCATAGCAGCCAGCAAACATAATTGCCAATACCGCCAACAAAACAGATAAAGCCAATAGAGTTTTAGATAATTTAAACATATTTATCCTTTCAAATGGTATTTTTGCGTTACATAAGCTGTTAATACTGTACAAACAGCAGGTTGGTTCATAAAAATCCGGTTAATCCGCTAAAGAGGGCTAAATCTTCGGCTTATTGCCGAGATATTCGGTTTTCGGCAGTCCGCCTGTAAGGGGCAGAGCATAATCTACAAACGCCGGCGTTATACCATTGCCGTCTTTGTTAATAAATTCGGCCGGCATTGATTTCGTTTTCTCAGCAACATTGGCAAGCTCAGTCCTGAAAAGCTCAACGGCGTAATTTTTGCCGGTGTCGGTTCGTTTAATTGCGACAGAGCCGCTGGCGTCTTTCATGGCATATTGAACAGCGTGCCTGCCGCACCAGCGGGCTTCTCTGGCATCGACTTCGGATTGCAAGCCTGCGAAACTTCTCTGAAGATAACCAAATGTATCGGCGCGAACGCGTTTGACCTTTAGTTTGGCCTTTATACGCATCGCCAAGTAGTCCGCCAATGCGCCTGTGCCGGAAAGCTGGACGTTGCCGTGCGCATCGTGCTCATCTGTCTTGGTAACTTTCTCCGCCCAGGTAATACC
>JBAVNP010000194.1:0-16230 GCA_049691175.1 Sedimentisphaerales bacterium | reverse complement strand
GCGTTAGAGCAAGGCATCATAGTTATATAGGCGATTCGAAAGTCGGCAAAAATGTAAATATAGGCGCAGGCGCAATAACAGCAAATTTTGACGGCCAGAAAATCAATCCGACTCAAATCGGCGATAATGTTTTTATTGGGTCCGGCTCAATACTCGTTGCTCCGATTAATGTTCCTGCCGGTGCGCATATAAAGCCCGGCTCGGCGGTAACGGCAAAAAATATGGAAGAAAATAAAGAATAGAAGGACCGAAAAATGTCTTCGAATGAAAACATAAAGATTTTCAGTGGTTCGGGCAATCCGGAACTTACGGCAAAGATATGCAAGTATCTTGGGGTGCCGGTCGGCTGCGCTAAAATCGAGAGATTTCCCGATGGCGAGAAAATAATAAAATGCGAAGATGATGTCCGCGGCAGGGATTGTTTCATTGTGCAGTCGAGCTGTGAGCCTGTCGATGCGAATGTTATGGAACTTCTGATTTTTCTCGATTGCCTCAAACGCGCAAGCGCAAGCAGGGTAACAGCAGTAATGCCCTATTTCGGCTATGCACGACAGGACAGAAAGGATGAGGGCAGAGTGCCGATAACTGCAAAATTAGTTGCGAACCTGATTACCACGGCAGGCGCCGACAGGGTTCTTGCAATGGACCTTCACGCGGCACAATTGCAGGGCTTCTTTGATATACCGGTCGACCATCTTTTTGCCGAGCCTGTCCTGAGCGGATATTTTCAGGGCAAGAAAATTGAAAAGCTGACGATTGTTTCGCCGGATGTGGGAAATATAAAACGAGCGGCAAGATATGTTGCGCACCTCAACGGCGAACTGGCGATAATCCATAAAAAACGGATAAGCGGCAAAGAAGTTCAGTGCGATGAAATCATCGGTACCGTCAAGGGAAGAAATATACTGATGTGCGATGATATGATTTCGACCGCCGGCACGATGTGTTCTGCCGCAAAACTTGTCAAAGAACACGGCGCAAACAAAATTTTTATCGGTGCGACACACGCCTTGTTTTGCGACAGAGCGGTTGAAAATATTGCCGATTCGCCGATAGATGAGGTGGTTGTAACCGATACCGTTCCAGTAAGGGCAGACGTAAGGAAACTTAAGAATCTTAAAGTATTAACTGTTTCTGAAATTCTCGGCGAAGCCATAAAGCGCATCCACAGAAACGAGTCAATAAGCGCAATGTTTAATTAATTTATTTTTTTCAGGATAAAAATTCAGACTTTAGATGAGGTAAAGTATGGTATCAAAAGAGATAGTTCTCAAGGCCCGGGCAAGAAAAGAATTTGGTTCAAAAAATGCAGCGAAAACGCGTCTGGCAGGCAGAATACCCGCCATTGTTTACGGACACGGGCAGAAACCGGAGGCTATTGTCCTCGATGAGCATGATTTTACGGAAGGCATCCATCATGGGCACAGGCTTTTTGATGTTGAGGTTGACGGCAAAAGAGAAAAACTGCTGGTTAAGGACGTGCAGTTCGATTATCTCGGCAGAAAGATAATTCATGCGGATTTAATCAGAGTTGACCTGAGTGAAAGGGTCAAGGTTCAGGTTCGGCTTGTCTTCAAAGGCACTCCTGCAGGTGCACAGGAAGGAGGATTGCTGGAAGAGCATCTTGACCGTATGGAAATTGAATGCGCGGTTACTGATATACCGGAATCGATTGATGTTTCGGTCAAGGGTCTTAAAGTTGGCGATTCGCTTCACGCACGGGACGTTCAGCTGCCGCCGGGAGTTAAACTTATAACCGGCCCGAACGCGCTTCTGATAGCTTGTCATATGCCTGTTGCGCCGGTTGTTGAAGAAGCAGCCGCCGCAGCAGTTGAAGAACCGACGGCTCCTGAGGTTATTACCGAACGGAAACCGAAGGAAGGTGAGGAAGGGACTGAAGAAGAAAAGAAGTAAGTTTCTGTTGCCGCCGGGAAGTGCCTGATGGATGAAATAAGATTAATAGCGGGTCTTGGCAACCCGGGTTTGGAATACCAGGGAACACGACATAATGTCGGATTTGAAGTTGTTGACCTGCTGGCGGAAAAACTGAAAGTCAGGCTGAACAAAGAAAAGTTCTCGGCAGCTTTCGGTCAGACAGAATTTGAAGATAAAAAGTTAATATTGCTTAAGCCGTTTTTATTTATGAATAACAGCGGCCAAGTTGTCGCAACTGCTGCTAATTTTTACAAGTTAACCGCCGACAAAATACTGGTGATAACAGACGATATGGCTCTTGAGCCGGGGATGATACGGCTCAGGGCGGAAGGTTCTGCCGGCGGGCATAATGGACTGACTGATATTATTGAAAAACTCGGCACAGACCGGTTCAGCAGACTGAGAATCGGCATTGGCAGTTCGGGCCGGATGACAGGAAGGGATTATGTGCTGTCAAAGCCGGACGAGACTGAAAGAAAGTTGATAGACAGGGCAGTTGCCGAGGCGTCGGAAGCTGTTATGGTCTGGATAAGTGCGGGAATTGAAGCCGCGATGAATAAATTTAACCGCAAATTGGCTGCGGACAATAATAGTGAATTGGATAAACAATAAAAAAATTGCTTTGATAGGAATTTTAAGGAGATGTTGATTTGGAAACCGTAACAAAAAGATTGTATGAGGCGTTGTTTCTTATAGATTCCGCAGAGGCGGCCGCCGACTGGGATGGCATAAACGAACACATAAAAAAGATGTTCGAGCGCAACGGCGCTGAGATAATCAGTATCCGCAAATGGGATGAGCGGCCTTTGGCATATATAATTAGGAAAAAGAACAGAGGCACATATATTCTTGTTTACTTTAACAGCCCTACAGACAAAATTGCCGCGATTGAAAGAGATGCACAGCTTTCGGAAAGAATTATACGCCTGATTGTCCTTCGGGCCGACCATGTAACAAAGGAAGATATGGAAAAAGAAACTCCCGCTATGATGGCCTCAAGACCTGTTCGTAAGCCGGCAGAGGTAGTTGAAGAAGTACCGCCCATAAGCAGTTTGGAAGAAGTGCCGCCCATAAGCAGTTTGGAAGAAATAGAAAGTGGAGAAGAAGACGTCGAAGAGCTGGAAAACCCGGCTTAAATTAAGAGGGAAGGAACGAATATGGCGAATTTTAATAAGGTTATTTTGATGGGCAATCTTACGAGAGACCCGCAATTGTCTTACCTGCCGAGCCAGACGGCTGTAGTGGATTTCGGCATCGCGACCAATCGCAAATGGACCGGCCAGGACGGCCAGCAGCGTGAAGAAGTCTGCTTTGTTGACTGCAGGGCGTTCGGCAAGACTGCTGAAACAATAAATAAGTACTGCAAAAAAGGAAAGCCGCTGATGCTTGAAGGCAGATTGACTTTAGACCAATGGACAGCACAAGACGGACAGAAACGAAGTAAGCATAGAGTTACAGTTGAATCTTTCCAGTTCTTGCCTGCCGGCGGCAGAATCGGTGAGCAGAGTAGTCCCGCTGATGATGGTTCTCAAATACCTCCCGAGAATACCGGCCCAGCAAATGATATTCAAAATGATAGAAAAGATGATATTCCGTTTTAGTATATAAATACAAATAAAAATATATTTAGGAGTAACTTTAAGTGAGAGCTCAAGGTTTTAAAAGAAAAAAGACAGACCCAACTAAGAAAAGGAAACGCAGGGAAAATGTCAGAGAGCAGAATCAATGCAGGTTCTGTCGGTCGAAAGTAAAATACATTGATTACAAGGACCTTGAGGTGTTAAGCAAGCTGCTTACACACCGGGGCAAGATTTTCTCGCGTAAGCGCAGCGGAAATTGTGCAAGCTGCCAGAGAAAAGTTCGGCTGGCGATAAAACGAGCGCGTTTTATGGCACTGCTGCCGTTTACAAGTTAATTATTTATTACCGAAAAAAATCGGGCAAAACCCGACGAATTGATTATTGGAGACGTTAGTATGAAGGTTTTACTATGCGAAGATGTTGAAAAACTCGGCTGGTATGGCGACGTAGTCGAAGTCAGCGAAGGTTACGCAAGAAATTATCTGCTGCCGCGGAGGATTGCCACGGTTCCGTCGGAACATAAGATAAAGGCTATGACCGAGGAAAAGGCCAAAAGGACTGAGCGAAGAAACCTTGACGAGGAAAGAATGCAAAAGGCCGCTAAGGCAGTCGAAGGCGCAGAAGTTGTCCTTGCGGCAAAGGCCAATGAGCAGGGACACCTGTTCGGCTCTGTTACGGAAAATCAGATTGCTGATAATCTCCGCCAGCAGGGATTTGAGATTGTTGATAAGGTTGTGCAGATAGATGAGCATATTAAGGAAGTTGGTCAATATACGGTTAAACTCAAATTTTCGGCTAATATAACTGCTAAAGTGAAACTTACGATAGTACCGGAAGGACAAGGTGCACAGGCAGCCGATGGCTCAGAAGGACAGACAACCGCAGAATAACAAGGCACAGACCGCAATCGCCGGCAGGACAATGCCGGAGTCGCTCGAAGCAGAAGCGGCAGTGCTCGGGTCGATGATGCTTGACCCGCAATGCATAGGAGATGTTGTTCAAAAAATCAGGACCGATGCCTTTTATCGTCTTGAACATCAGATGATGTTTGATGCGATTGTCGCCTTATGGGAGAAAAAAGACAACGATTTTGATTTGGTATTGCTGCGGGATGAGTTGAAAAAACGCGGCCATCTCGATGAGGTCGGCGGGCCTGAATACCTTGAAAAAATTGCCAACTCCGTACCGTCCAGCGCGAATGTCGAGCATTATGTTCAGATTGTAAAAGAAAAGCAGATGCTCAGGGAGCTTATCGCCGCCGCCGGCGAGGTTATGACCGATGCTTTTGAGACAAGCGGAGAGACGGGCGACAAGCTCGACAGGGCTGAGCAGAAAATTTTCGGAGTAACGCAGAAAAAAATCACCGGCACAGCAGTAATTATAAAAGACCTGCTGGTGCAGGCTTTTGAAAGCATAGAAAAACGAGAGGGGCATCACGTTACGGGGCTTGCCACAGGTTTTACCGAGCTTGATGAGCTGACCTGCGGCCTGCAGAACGGCGAAATGATTGTTATCGCAGGCAGGCCGAGTATGGGCAAGACCAGTTTTGCTATGAATATCGCTGAGCATATCGGCGCCGATAATGATATACCAGTTGTGATATTTTCTCTCGAAATGAGCAGGCAGCAGCTTGTTGAGCGTATGCTGTGCAGCAGGGCGACGGTGGACTCTCAAGTCGTGAGAAAAGGTTTTTTAAGCGACGAGCAGTTTCAGGCTCTCAAAGACGCCGCCGACGATATGAATAACAAGCCTATATATATTGATGATATGCCCGGCATTACGCCGCTGGAACTGCGGGGCAAGGCAAGAAGGCTGCGGGCCCAGCACGGCATAAGATGTATTGTTATTGATTATCTGCAGCTTATGAGTCTCGGGACAAGGGTGGAATCAAGACAGCAGGAAGTAAGCGAAATGAGCAGGTATTTAAAGGCGCTTGCCAGAGAGCTTGAGGTGCCGGTCGTTGTTTTAAGCCAGCTTAATCGTGCGCCGGAAGGAAGAGAAGACCATCGACCGAGAATGAGCGATTTGCGTGAGAGCGGCAGTATCGAACAGGATGCTGATGTTGTGATGCTGCTTCATCGTGAGGATTATTACCGGCGTGAAGATGAAAGCGGCCAAAACAGGGAAGATAATGTTGCGGAAATAATAATTGCCAAGCAGCGTAACGGCCCGACAGGAACGGTAAAACTGAACTTTAACAGTCAGTTTACGCGGTTTAATACACTGTCGAGAGCGCAGGAGCCGTTCTAAGATGACCGGTTTACCTGATTGAAAAGCTTTGCAGGAAAGGGATTTTATGCGGATTCTTAACTGCTGTTTTAAAATTGGAAGACCACTGCAGTTTTTGGTTTTTTCATTTGCATTGTTTTTTGTCTTTTATTGTTTTGCGCAGACAAATGATGTTAATGTTGCAGATGCTAACTTTACGGAGGTTAATGCTGCAGACGTTAACGCAGCCAATGAAAAAGAAAGAATGATAGACAGTGTTGAAACGGCAGGCAATGTCTATATCAGCAGGGAAAAGATTCTTTCGATGGTCAGAAGCAGGGCAGGACAGTTGTTCAGCGATTCGCAGGCCCAGGAAGATGTCAGCAGAATCGCCGCCATCAAGGGCGTTGAATTCGCTTATTACAGCATCGAGCCGGTCGGCGAAAAAGTAAAGATTATCTTTGTAGTAAAAGAAAAAATCGTTATTAAGGAAATAACGTTCAGCGGGGACAGGCAAGGCAGCGAGGATAAACTTATTGAACAATTAGGTTTTGCCAGAGGCGATTATCTTGATAAATTTACCGCCAGGGCTGGCGTTGAAAAATTGACCGATCATTATCACTCAAGAGGATATCCTTTTGTGAAGATTGGTTTTGATGATTCCGGCATTGAGCAGGGTCGGCTTCATTATACGATTGACTGCGGGCAGAAAGTTAAAATTACGAAGGTGAAATTTGAGGGAAACGCCTCAATAAAAGCGAGGGAGCTTAAAAAAGTAATCAAGGGCAAACCGAGAACCTTCGGCATCTTCCAGAACTTTTTCAAACAGGGCACCCTCGATGATGATATGGTCGAACTGCAGAAAGCCTATGATAGAAGAGGTTATCTTGATACAAAAGTAACCTCGGAAACGAAATTCGGAAAGAATAATAAGAGCGTTGAAGTCGTTTATAAAGTAGAGGAAGGCAAGCAGTACGACGTCGAAAAGATAGAATTTGCCGGAAACCAGTTTTTCAGCGATGCAAACCTGACCTCGACATTCAAGCTCAAGGAAGGTAAGTTTTACAGCAATGAAAAAGCGGAGCATGATAAAGATGAAATATTAAGGGTGTATAGGGAAGCGGGATATATTAACACTGAGGCCGAGCCGGTCAGGCAGTTCAGGCCCGGCAACAAAATAATAGCTCATTTCGATGTAAAAGAAAACGAGCGTTACCGCATAGGACAGATTAATATCTCCGGCAATAGAAGTACGCAGGATAAGGTTGTAAGACGCGTGCTGGATGAGAAGGAATTCAAGCCGGGCGAGTGGTATAACGCTCATATTGCGCGTGGAGACGGCGAAGGCCAGCTCGAAAAGGATATCAAATCTGATGTTTACACTGAAACCGCCACTATTACGCCCGTGGGAAACGAGCCTAACAAGAAAGATGCTGAAGTCAGAATTACCGAGGGCAAAACCGGTTCAATTATGTTCGGCGCCGGTGTCAGCAGCACCGATGGTTTGATAGGCCAAATAATATATGAACAGAGAAATTTTGATTATAAAAAATGGCCTAAAGACTGGCGAAAGTTCTTTTCGGAAGATGCTTTTAAAGGCGCCGGGCAGCGATTAAGGATCGCAGCAGAACCCGGCACGGAAGTAAGTACATATTCAATCAGCTTTACCGAGCCTTATCTTAAGGATAAGCCCATAGCTATGACTCTTGCAGGGTCAAGCTGGGAGCGTTGGAGAGAAAGTTACGATGAAAAGAGACAAAAAGGCTATCTCGGCTTTACAAAAAGGTATAAGGAAGGCCGTTACAGAACTTTGGCCTTCCGGTTTGAAAATGTAGCTGTAGAGAGTGTTGATAATGATGCCCCAAAAGAAGTCAGGGATGTAAAAGGAGACAATCTTCTGGCAGGTATCAGAATCGGTTTCGGCAGAGATACGACAGACAGTCGTTTTAGTCCTACCAAAGGAGTAAACTACGAAATGGGCTATGAGCAGGTGGGGGGTAAAAATGTTTTTGGTATTCTTGACGGCACATACCGCTGGTATAAAACGCTGCGGGAAGATATTGCCGGAAGGAAAACTGTGCTGGAAACAAAATTTTTCGCGGGAACTGTTATAGGCGACGCCCCTGTATTTGAGAAGTTTTATGCCGGCGGCCTGGGAAGCGTAAGAGGCTTTGATTATCGCGGTATCAGCCCTCGCGCAGGCGCCGACAAAGACCCTATAGGCAGCAAATGGCTGGCGACTGGAAGCGGAGAAATCTCCGTGCCGCTGACAAGCCAAATGTTATCTGGTCTTTTGTTTGTCGATACCGGTATGGTTGAGACAGGAGGTATCAGGGCCGCTGTAGGCATAGGCATTCAGATTATGATACCCCAGTGGTTTGGACCTGTGCCTATGAGATTTGAGCTGGCGGATCCACTTATGAAAGATAAAGACGATAGTACACAGATGTTCAGCTTCTCTGTCGGCAGTCTGTTTTAATTGAAATGCGCGTTATATTTTTAGCCAAGATTAAGAAAGGATGATTATGAAGACAAGAAGTTTTATTGCTGTTGCCGTTCTGGCGGGTATTAGTTTGCTGATTATCGGGTTAGAGCATTCTTTTGCCGCAAAGGACAGGATGCCCGCATCTCCCAAAATCGGCGTTGTGAGTATCAAGGATGTTTTTGACAAAAGTCAGATAAAGATTGATGTCGAAAAGGAGCTGTCTGCCGATGGGGAAAAGAAATTTGCCGAGTTGAAAAAACTTGAGGAAACCTTAGAAGCTGATAAGGCCGCTCTGAGCAAGCGGAAAGAAGGCAGCGAGGACTATATGCAGCTGCTGCAAACCATAATGCTCGAACAGTCCAAACTTGATGCGCAAAGGGAATTTTATCAGCAGGAATTATCTGTAAAGGAAATGCGGGGCAAGGAAAAAATATATCGTAAAATCCTCGAGGTTATCGCGATTGTCGCGAAGGAAAAAGGACTGGATATAATTCTTAGCAGGGACGACAATTATCTCAGTCAGCCGGACACCAACCCGCCGGCCCAGAGTCCGTCAGACCTTCTTCTGACAACAAAAACGCACAAGCTGCTTTATTTTAATCCGGGTCTTGATGTTACCGCGGATGTTATAACCGCTATGGCTAAAAGCGCTCAGCAATAAGGTTTTTATAAAAAAATGGCTGAAATCGTAAAGAAAAAATATTCCGTAGCCCAACTGGCTAAAATCGCAGGAGCCGAACTCATCGGCAGTGGAACATCGGAAGTCTGCCGGGTAGCGCCTTTTGAGTCTGCGGGTGCGGACTGCGTTACCTTTGCAGCGGATGATGAGCTTCTGAAAAATATTTCCGCCTGCAAAGCCGCTGCGATAATTGTAAATAAAAAGATTGATTCGACTGTACCGCTGCTTGTTGTCGATAATGTCGAGCGGGCATTGATTAAGGTGCTCAGAGAATTTATGCCGCAGCTTGATAAACCGCCGGCAGGTATTCACAAAAGCGCAGTTGTGGACGAAGGCGTTTCCATAGACAAGACCGCTTCGATAGGTCCGCTTGCTTGTATCAGAAAAGGTGCGAAAGTCGGCGCGGGAATCGTTATTGGTGCAGGCTGCAAAGTCGGCCAAAACTCGGTAATCGGTTCAGACTGTCGCCTTGAAGATAATGTTGTGATTTATCATAACTGTAGCATTGGAAACAACTGTATAATCGGCGCCAATTCCACAATCGGTGCGACGGGGTTCGGATATTATTTCATTGATGGTCAGCATCAGCAGATACCGCATACGGGCGGCGTTGTTATTGAAGATTGTGTTGAAATCGGTGCAAACACCTGCATAGACAGGGCAAAGTTCGGAAACACCGTAATCGGCGCTGGAACGAAAATAGACAATCTCGTTCAAATTGCTCATAATGTCATAATCGGCAAATGCTGTCTGGTTGCGGCACAGGTGGGCATTGCCGGCAGCACCAAACTTGGCAACGGCGTTGTTATTGCCGGTCAGGTTGGAATCAAAGACCACGCAACAATTGGCGACGGTGTTCAGATAGGTGCTCAGGCCGGCGTTATAAGTGATATCGAGCCGAATAGAAAGATTGTCGGTTCGCCGGCTATGGATATCAAGGAATTTTTTAGACAGATAATTCTGGTGCAGAAAATCCCTGAAATGAACAAGCAGTTAAAACAGCTTATAAAGAAGGTCGAAGAAATTGAAGCCGCAAAAGACAATAGCACAAGAAGCTAAACTTGCCGGCAGAGGCATGTTCAGCGGAGCAGAAGCGAAGGTGAGATTTGCCCCCGCTGATGTCGATACGGGTGTTGTCTTTATCAGGACAGACCTCGATGAACCTGTCAAGATAGAAGCTACCGTTCGCAATATTGCCGAACGCAGCCGCAGAACCGCCATAAAAAAAGGTCAGATTTCCATAGAGACAATTGAGCATTGTATGTCTGCGATAAATGCTCTGGAAATAGACAATATTTTTATTGAAGTTGACGCTCCTGAGATGCCCGGCTTCGACGGCGGCAGCGGCGAATATTTCAAGGCATTGAAAAAATGCGGCTTTGTAGAGCAGTCGAAACCGAGGAAGGAATTTGCGATTTCTCAGGAGATAAGCATTCGCGAAAGCGGAGCCTCGATTTATGCACTGCCGAACGAAGGCGAAAGTCTTGAAATTACTTACGATATGGATTACACAAAGCACACCGGCATAGGCAGGCAGATGCTGAGCTGCACGCTGAACGCGGAATATTTTGAAACGAATCTTGCTCCCGCACGGACATTTCTGCTTGAAGCCGAGGCGAAACAGTTTCAATCGCACGGAATCGGCACCCACTTGAGCCCTCGCGATATCCTGGTTATCAGTTCGGATGGGCCTATTAAGAATAGTTTCAGATTTCCTGATGAATGTGTCAGGCATAAAATTGTCGATTTGATAGGCGATATCGCACTTGTCGGCAGGAGAATTACCGGCAGGATAGTGGCTTACAAAAGCGGCCACAATCTCAATCAGTTGCTTGCCAGAAAGCTGCTTGAGCAGGCAGAGCAGTATGACAGGATGACAAAAGCGGGCACAGATGCGCTGCTCGACATTCGCAGGATTCAGAAGATTCTGCCCCATCGTTACCCGTTTCTGCTGGTGGACAAGATTATTGAAATTGACGGCGACAGATTTATCAAAGGTGTCAAAAACGTTACATTTAATGAGATGTTTTTTCAGGGTCATTTTCCGGGAACGCCTATTATGCCGGGTGTTCTTGTTCTTGAGGCAATGGCGCAGGTTTCAGGTCTGCTTTTTGCGCAGAAACTTGAGCATACCGGCAAGCTTGCTATGCTGCTGGGAATGGACGGTGTAAAACTGAGAAGGCCTGTTGTGCCGGGAGACCAGTTAATTCTTACTGCCGAAACTGTCAGAGTCCGCAGCAAAATCGCTGTATGCAGATGCCAGGCACTTGTTGCCGGAATAAAAGCGGCAGAGGCCGAAATAAAATTCATGCTCGTTGACGAAGAGGCTGTTTAAATAAACTATAGATTTATTCGCACAATTTCAGGAACAGAAATAATGAATAAAATACATCCGACGGCAGTAATTGACCCAGATGCAAAACTTGGCAAAAATGTTGTTATTGGTCCGAATTGCTGTATCGAAGCGGGAGCGGAAATAGGCGATGGCAGTATCCTCGATGCTAATGTTGTAATTGCCAAAAATATCAAAATCGGCAAAAAAAACATTTTTTATCCTAATTGCGTTATCGGCAAAAATCCCCAGATGCTCGGTGCCGGGCCTGACAGCCATTTCGGCTTGCTCGAAATTGGAAATGAAAATCTTATCAGAGAATTTGTAACTATTCATCCGAGCATATATCCGGACGGCACGACCAGAATAGGCGATAATAACCTGATTATGGTTGGCGTGCATATCGGGCACGATTGTGTAATTGAGGACAAAACAGTTATCAGCAACGCGACCCAGATTAGCGGTCACTGCAAAATCGAAACCGGCGTCTGGCTCAGCGGCAGCGTTTTGATTCATCAGTTTGTTACAGTCGGTAAATGGAGTTATGCTGCTGCAATGGCCGGACTGAATCACGATGTAACGCCTTTTGTGACTATAAGCGGCCATTATCCGCCGGAAGTCAGATTGATAAATGAAAGAGGAATGATACGGGCAGGCCTCAATGAAGAGCAGCAAAAAGCGGTTTTAGACGCTTTTAAATTTTTGTATAAGAGCAAAACACCGCTTCTGAAAAACGCCGAAGCTCTTGCCGCCAAAGGCAGTCTTGATGAAAACGTGCAGGCTATGGTTGATTCACTACTCAGAAGCAGCCAGCATCGATTTGGCAGATACCTCGAAGCGCTCAGAAGAACAGAACATTGATGGGATTTCCAATGAATAAAATCAGAACCGCGGTAGTCGGCGCAGGCAAAATGGGGCAGATTCACGCAAAAGTCCTCAGTAAATTGCCTCAAAGCAGCCTTGTCGCAATTGTTGATAATCAGCCGGAAAAGGCGAAGAAACTTGCCAAAGAATATAAATGCGCAGCTTTCGCAGATGCAAAGGAACTTTTGGGAAAAGTCGATGCCGTAACAATTTCAGCTCCGACAAAAAGCCATCTTGAACTTGCAGAACTTTTTATAAGCAATAATATTCCTATACTTATTGAAAAACCTCTTGCCGCAAGCGCAGCCGATGGCGAAAAAATTGTCGCGCTCGCCGAAAAAAATAATACGGTCGTCGCGGTAGGGCATTCCGAAAGGTGTAATCCGGTCGTGCAGGCGATGAAAAGACTCAAAATCGAGCCGAAATTCATCGAAGCGGTCAGAATCAGTCCCTATCCGTTTCGCTCGACTGATATCGGCGTTGTCCTTGACGTTATGATTCACGATATTGATATTATTCTCGCTCTTGCCCAAAGCCCGGTAAAAAAAGTTGAGGCTGTCGGCGTAAATGTAGTCGCCGACCACGAGGATATCTGCAACGCGAGGATTACCTTTGAAAACGGCTGTATCGCAAATGTAACGGCCTCAAGACTTGCCCTTAAAACAACGAGAAAAGTTCGCGTCTTCAGCAGGCAGGCGTATTTGAGCCTCGATTTCCTAAAGAAAGAAGGCCTTGTGATAAATACAGACCCCAATAAAGACGTGGTAAAATGGGTCAAGCAAAAGCAGCAGGAAGGTACCTTCGACTTCACCGGCGTAAACTGGCCGGACCTGCTTCATATTGAACAGCTTGATATAGATGACAGGGAACCTCTCCGTGTCGAGCAGGAGGCATTTTTAAATGCCGTTGCCGATAAAAACAATCGTCCCGAAGTAACCGCCGCCGAAGGCTTGGCCGCTCTCAAATGTGCTGAGGAAATTTTAAAATCCGTTAAAGAGCACAAGTGGGATTGATTTATTTAGCCACTTTCTTTAGTCTCGTTACAATCTGATGTGCGAGCCGGCTTGGTTCAGGCAGACGGTATTTCCCACAGCAATCAAGAACAATTCTTATAGCATCGTTTAATCTGCATTTATTGCCAATCGAGACGAAAACTGGTTTAACATTATTTCGAGTCCTGACAACTGAACCTATTATTTCTCCATTATCTTTTAACAGACTCGTTGAGCCTTTATGGGATGCAGGCGGAGTAAAATCGCCAATCAATCTGCTTTTTGCACAGCCTATCGTTGGAACATCGAGAAAAAGTCCAAGATGACTTGCAATTCCCAATCTTCTCGGATGAGCAATTCCCTGGCCGTCAACTATGAAACAATCTGGTATCGTAGTAAGTTTTTCTATGGCGGCAAGACAGGCCGGCGCTTCGCGAAACGATAGTAACCCGGGAATATAAGGAAAATTAACAGCTTGAACTGTATAAGAGGTCTCGATAATCTCAAAAGTCTTTGCAGACATAACTATCACACAGGCAATTATATTTTTTTTATCATCAGTAAACGCACAATCAAGGCCGCCTATTGTTTTTAGCTTTTTATTAAATCGCCGGATCTGCACCTGCCCCGCAAGGCTTTTTTGCAGCTCAATCGCCTTTTTTACGGTCATATTCCAGTTGTGTAAGTTATTTATTTTCATAGACTTATAAAAAATACCCTAACAAATGTATTTTACTTCTTGAATGCTTGTGATACAATAACCAAATCGGCTTATTGTGAACTTTCAGCAGACGGATACGAATAGTAAGCAGAAAGAAAAGTAATGCAGAAATCGATAAAGATAACAGGCGCCTGCCAGCACAATCTCAAGAACATAAACGTCGAAATTCCGCGCGATAAATTTGTCGTAATCACCGGCATCAGCGGCTCAGGAAAAAGCTCGCTGGCTTTTGATACTATATATGCCGAAGGCCAGCGAAAATACGTTGAATCATTAAGCGCCTATGCCAGGCAGTTTCTTGAACAGATGCAGAAGCCCGACGTGGAGAACATTGAAGGTCTTCCTCCGACGATTGCGATTGAGCAGAGGAGCGCCACAAGCAATCCGCGTTCTACCGTGGCGACAACAACCGAAATTTATGATTACTGCAGGGTGCTTTTCGCAAGGGCAGGCACGCCGCACTGCTGGATTTGCGGCAGAGAAATCTCAAGTCAGCACGCCTCTCAGATTGTTGACAGCATAATGTCTTTGCCTGCGGATACGAGGATTCAGGTCTGTGCGCCTCTGGTTCGCGGCCAGAAAGGTGAGCACAGGGATATTTTCGCGGGAATTCAAAGCCAGGGTTTTGTGCGGGTGCGTGTTGATAATACGGTTTATGATATCAAAAACTTGCCAAAGCTGGACAAGAATAAAAAGCACGATATCGCTGCCGTTGTGGACAGGCTCATCATAAAAGATACGGTGCGAATCCGTCTCGCTGATTCCGTTGAGGCCGCTTTAAAGCTTGGCGACGGCCTGATTTCTGTTATGGCCCAGGCCCCGGGCGAAGACAAGAAAAACGGCGGGAACGGTCAGTGGAAAAACCTTGTTTACAGTGAAAAATTTGCCTGCAGCGAGCATTCCGATGCGTCTCTCGAAGAACTTTCTCCCAGACTGTTCAGTTTTAATAGTCCTTACGGCGCTTGCAAAAGCTGCGATGGCTTGGGAACGATACTTGAATTTGATGACGATTTGATTGTGCCTGAAAGAAATCTGTCTCTCGAAAACGGCGCAATTGACGCCTGGCGAAAAGGCGGAAAGAGAATGAATATCTTTTACAGCAGAATGATTATGCAGTTCTGCAGGGATTTCGGAATAAACAAGGCGATGCCTTTTTCAAAAATACCGCCGCCCATAGTAAAAATTCTTATGCACGGCACAAAAGAAGAAGACGAAAAAAAATATGGCGTTTATTTTGAAGGCGTTATTCCAAATCTTGATAAAAGATGGCGGAACACCTCCAGCGAATATGTTAAGGCAAGACTGCACAGCTATCTTTCAGAACAGCCGTGCAGGACTTGTAACGGCGCAAGGCTTCGTAAAGAAGCGATTGCTGTTACAGTAGCAGACAAAAGTATAAGCGATGTTGCTCGAATGAGCGTGGAAGAGGCGCAGGAATTTTTTGATAATCTTAAATTTGACGGCGAAAAAACATTAATAGCCGCTCAGCCCTTAAAGGAAATAAAGGCGAGACTGAAATTTCTTGTGGATGTCGGATTAAATTACCTGACTCTCGACCGCAGAAGCGGCACGTTAAGCGGCGGCGAAGCACAGCGCATAAGACTTGCCACTCAGGTCGGCAGCGGTCTGGTCGGCTGCTGTTATGTTCTCGATGAGCCGACTATCGGTCTGCATCGAAGGGACAATCAAAGGCTGCTGGGCATATTAAGAAAACTGACGGATATCGGAAATACGGTACTTGTAGTCGAGCACGATGAAGACGTTATAAAAAGTGCCGACCATATAATTGATATCGGTCCTGCCGCAGGCGATAACGGCGGCCGTCTCGTCGCTCAGGGCAGCGTTGAAGATATATGCAATTGTCCGCAGTCTCTGACGGGCGATTACCTTTCAGGCAGAAGAAAAATTGAGCTGCCGGTTAAAAGGCGAAAAACCAGGATGAGTTATTGCCTTGAAGTAAAAGGAGCGGCGGAAAATAATCTCAAAAATATCGATGTCAAATTTCCGCTCGCTGCGTTTATCTGCGTAACCGGCGTTTCCGGCTCGGGAAAAAGTACGCTTATAACGGAAGTGCTTTTAAAAGGTCTTAAAAGAAAACTCTATAACTTCGGTTCCAAACCCGGTAAGCACAAAAATATTCTCGGCACAAGTCAGATTGACAAAGTTATCGAAATTGACCAGTCGCCTATCGGCAAAACACCTCGAAGCAATCCGGTTACTTATACAGGTCTTTTCGACCTGATAAGGCAGTTGTTTGCCAAAACACGGGAGGCCAGAATCAGAGGTTACAGCCCAGGCAGATTCAGCTTCAATATCAAAGGCGGCAGATGCGAGGATTGTCAGGGCCAGGGCACAAAAAGAATTGAGATGCATTTTCTACCTGACGTTTATGTCGTCTGTCAGCAATGCAGAGGCAAAAGGTATAATCCTGAAA
>JBAVNP010000193.1:0-1570 GCA_049691175.1 Sedimentisphaerales bacterium | reverse complement strand
CATTTCATCTCCGTTGCTGCCGCGCGCATCAACATAAACCCTTGGGCATAGCTGACAATATTAGCGGCATATAAGGCATCTCTGACTTTATCGACAAAGAACTCGACATTGACCTTCAGAGGATTTTTCGGAGCGCCGTACAAAACAGAAGCTTGGATTCTTTCATCTTTTAACGAAGAGAGGCACCTTGCAAAGACTGCCTCTGCAATGAGCGTTACAGGAATTCCTAAATCGAGCGCGCTGATGCCGGTCCATTTGCCGGTTCCTTTTTGCCCTGCCACATCCAAAATCTTATCAAGGAGCAGATTTCCATCGGTGTCTCGGAACCCGAAAATATGCGCAGTGATCTCAATTAAATAACTATTGAGTTCTCCTTTATTCCACTGGGTAAAGATTTCCTGAAGTTCTTTTGAAGAACTCCCGACGAGATCTCGCAAGATCTGATAGACTTCGCTAATCAGCTGCATATCGCCATATTCAATCCCGTTATGCACCATTTTCACATAGTGTCCAGCTCCACCATCTCCAACCCATTCGCAGCAAGGACTGCCATCATCAGCTTTTGCAGCGATTGCTTGAAAAATCGGCTTTACAAAAGGCCAAGCATCTTTACTTCCTCCCGGCATAATCGAAGGGCCATGTCTTGCTCCCTCTTCGCCTCCGGAAATTCCTGCGCCGATAAATAAGATGCCCTTCGCACTAAGCTCTTTTTCTCTTCGATCAGTATCGACATAGTGGCTGTTGCCGCCATCAATTAAAATATCCCCTTTCTCCAAAAAAGGAAGGCATTCCTCGATCAGTTCATCAACCGGAGCTCCCGCTTTGACCATGAGCATCACTTTACGAGGCCGTTTTAGCTGAGCAAAAAATTCTTTCAGTGTATGGGCGCCGACAACTTTAGAGCCTTTTGCAGGCCCTGCTAGAAATGCATCGACTTTTGAGACCGTCCGATTGAATACAGCCACCTTAAAGCCATGGTCATTCATATTCATCACAAGATTCTGTCCCATGACAGCCAGTCCAATCAGTCCGATATCTGCTTCCATTGATTCCTCTTCTTAAGCTAAAATAGTCATCCATGTCCTCGTAGCTCAGTGGATAGAGCGGTCGCCTCCTAAGCGGCAGGTCGCGCGTTCAATTCGCGCCGGGGACAAAGCTTCATTATATCCATTTCAGGTTTTTAAATATTTATCGATTCCAAGGGCAACGCCCTTGGCGATCTGGTCAAGATATTTTTTGTCGCGGAGATTGCTTCTTTCGACAATATTGGTCATGAAGCCGCCTTCGACTAAAATCGCCGGCATCATCGTCTCGCGGATCACATGAAAATTTCCATTTTTGACACCGCGGGAAAGCGCATGAGTCTGACCGACCAGCTCTTTTAAAACCAGATTTCCAACTTCTTTTGACTTCTGCACCCTCTTATGGTCGCTTCCCGCATAGTAGAATATTTCAATTCCATGGGCATCGGGAGACGGAGATGAGTTGTAATGCATGCTGACGAAGAGAACTGCTTTTGATTGGTTTGCAATGGAGACTCGACGTTGGAGCGGGATGAAGACGTCCTTAC
>JBAVNP010000192.1:0-5289 GCA_049691175.1 Sedimentisphaerales bacterium | reverse complement strand
GCTGTTGTAGATATGGTTATCGCGGAAGAAGCGGCTGCTGAGGGGCAGGCCCCTTCGACAAGCTCAGGGCAGGCGGCACTGCTTACGATTTGTGAAAACGGGCACGGCAAGAGGACTACACTTGAAGATTACCGAGCGCAAGGCAGAGGCGGAATCGGACTAATCAATATCAAGACGAGCGAACGAAACGGCAGCGTTGTTGCGCTTAAAGCCGTCAAAGACGAAGATGATATTATGATTATGACCGCAAACGGGATTATTATCCGGACAGGTCTTGAGGAGATACGCGAAATCGGCAGAAATACGCAGGGCGTAAGACTAATTAAACTTGAAGAAAACGATAAAGTAGTCGCGGTCGAGAGAGTTGTTAAAGAAGAAAAAGACACTTCGACTACGCTCAGTGCAGGCGAAACGGATACGCCGACTTCGACAGACTCAGCCCAAGAGCAGGAACAACAGCCGGATGAAGCAGCGGAAGAGAATGGCGAAGAGAATAAGGCAGGTGAGTGAGGTTTTTAACGTTGAACCCATTCGACTTCGCTCAGGGCGAGCCGATGACGGCTAAACGAAATAAACGAACCCCCTGATATCGGCCTAAGGCGGATGAAAATCGGGGGCTAAATGAGATTGCCACGGCCTGACGGCCTCGCAATGACAAACCCCCCACCGCAGGGGTGGGGGCTAACCGAATATAAAATGGATTCCCGCCTTCGCGGGAATGACTCGCCGCCCTAAATGGCGGCGGCTAAATGGACCCGCCGCGAAACGGCGGGCTAAATATTTTAAAATACCCCGCCTCAAGCGGCGGGGGCTAAATATTTTTATGAGGGCTAAAATGAAAAACTTAGTATTAATTTTAATCGTGGTGTTGGGATTGGTTTTCTGCTGGGCTGGGGAAAGCTGGGCGGGAGAGAAAATCACAGTCAAAGTAACAAATCCTATAAAGGAAAGCCGAAATAGCGAGACAATTTCGCTCGATTTGAAGGCGCTGGGTGCTTTTGAAAAAACCAAGCCGGCTGTTTACAGCGATAAACTGAAAATGATTATTCCATGCCAAGTGATAGACGATGACAACGACGGGACAGGCGAAGAATTGATTTTTCAATCTGATTTCGGCGCTAAAGAAACACAATTATTCGAGATAACCGAGGCAAACATCGCCAATCAAATTGAGCCGAAGTATTGCGCTGTCGCCAATTACGTGCCGCAGAGGAAAGACGACTTCGCGTGGGAGAACGACAAAATCGCATTCCGGATGTATGGGCAGGAACTTCAAAGAACGGAACTTACAAGCAGCGGGATTGATATCTGGGTAAAAAAAGTAGGAAAACCGGTTATGATAGATTTATACGCCAAAGGGCACGATTATTTTCATTCGGATAACCCAATGGGAATCGACTTTTTTGACATCGGGCCGACATTAGGCTGCGGGGGACTGGGCGTTTGGTTTGACGGCAAATTATACAGGTCGGAGAACTATAACGAGTGGAAGATAATCGCCAACGGGCCGATAAGGGCTATTTTTGAGCTGACATACAAGCCGTGGCAGTTCGGCGATAGAAAAGTCGGCGAGACAAAAAGAATCAGCCTTGACTTAGGCTCGAATTTTAACCGTATCGAAAGCCGATTTGACGCAGATGTAAACGATGTGACGCTGGCGGTCGGAATTGTGAAATGCGAAAAAAGAGGGGGGCATGAAATTTTCGCAAAGGATAAAAGATGGCTGAGCTACTGGCAAAATATTCATCCTAAATTCGGCACAATCGGATGCGGGGTAATTCTGCCTAAAGACGCGGCGAGAAATGAATCCGTCGATGAGAGTAAAAACTATCTGCTTTTGGCAAAGCCGAACGGTTTTCGTTCGATAACATATTACGCGGGGGCGGGCTGGAGCAAATCAGCACAGTTCGACAGCGAAGCAAAATGGACGGCGTTTGTTGAAAAGACAGCCAGACTAATTGAAAATCCGGTAAAAATTAAAGTCGTGAAAAAATGACAGAAGGATTTTGAGAAATGCCGGACTTGATTTATTGGATGACGAACCCCGCCAAGGTGTTGGCGGGGCTAACCCTCGTCGCCGTTCCGGCGACGGCTAAACGAACCCTGCCCCCGATGAGATAACTTCACATCTCACGGGGTAAACTCCGTGACGGCAGGGCTAACCCTAAATAAATTTGAAATAAATGACATCAAAAAATAAAACAGGGATAAAACCGATATATGTAATAGCCGGGAAGGATGGATTTCTCGTTAAGAATGAGTGCGAGAGACTATTAGACGAGTTAATTGAGCCGGAACAAAGAACGACCGGGCTTTGGCGGGTCGAAGGACGCGATACCCCGATTACAAATGTGCTTGATGAGCTGCGGACGCTGCCGTTTCTCGGCGAGCGGCGGGTTGCGGTGATAGAAAACGCCGACAAGACTATTTTAAAGAAACAAGCAGAAGAGGAAGGCGGCGACACTTCGACTACGCTCAGTGCAGGCGAATCCCAAGAGCCGAAAGAAGGCGCTGATGAAACCGCTTCCATTAATCGGGCAATTCTCGAAAGATATTTCGATAAGCCTTCCACAAGCGGCGTTTTAGTGCTGACTGTTTCATCGTGGCCGAGCAATACCAAATTAGCGAAGAAATTAGCCAATGTCGGCAGATTAGTTGAAGTCGGACAACTGAAGGCAAACTCCCTTGTTTCTTATATACAAAATTACGGCAGAGAAACGCACAATAAGAATCTGTCTTATAACGCAGCGCAAATGCTTATCGAATTTATAGGCGAAGAGCCGGGTGCGCTGTGCAGTGAAATAGATAAACTTGCCGCTTATGTAAATACCGCAAAAATGATAGCGGAAAAAGATATCGAGGCTGCCAGCGGGCATAATCGAATTTTTGGAGTGTTTGAGGTGATAGATGCTATGACGGCTGGAAATACGGGAAAGGCTCTTGAGAAATTTCGTCTGATGTTCCAATCCGACAAGAAGGCGGAATATACTGTTTTAGGGGCGTTCGCGTGGCATTTTCGCAGGATGTTCAGCGCATCGGCGATGCTTAAAAATGGGCAATCGCATGAAACGATATCAAGGAAACTGCGTATCTGGAACAGCGACGGATTTTTCGGGACGCTTAAAAAGATGCCGCTTGAAAGAATCGGCAGTTGCCTGAAACGGCTTGCCGAGATAGATTATGACGTTAAGACCGGCAGGGCGACTGCGGAGACGGCGATTGAAACGATGATTGTGCAATTAGCGCAACAGTAATTTTGTATTATGGCAGAAGAACAGCGACAAAGAAAAAGACATAAGCGCAAGCCGACGATTGTCGAGCAATGGCTGGTTTATGTGCTGCTGAGGATTTTTCTGTTCTTTGTATTCCTGTTCCCAGTTGAAAAGGTGCTGAAGTTCGCCTGCTTTTGGGGCAAAGGTTTCTGGAAGCACTATCATCGCGGCAGACAAAGGGCGATAGATAATCTAAAAGCAAGTTTTCCTGATAAAGACGATGAGTGGATAGAGCAGACAGGCATAAGGAGTTTTGAGCGTCTTTTAATGTTTGCGGTGGATGTGGTTTTTATCCCCCGGCTGGTAAAAAAAGAAAACTGGGAGCAGTATTCGCGCTATAAAAATGTCGAACGGGTCAAGTGGATGATGGCAGGAAAGCAGCCATTGCTGCTTGTTACCGGCCATTACGGCAATTTTGAGATAATAGGCTATCTGTTAGGCGAATTCGGGTTCGATATTTACAGCATCGCAAGACCGTTCGATAACAGATTCCTTAATAAATATCTCTATGATGTCCGGCAGCGGAAAGGACAGAAAATCATCGACAAGAAAGGCGCGGCAGAGCAGATGGAGGAGATTATCCGGCAGGGTTCGACTTTGTGTTTTGTCGCTGACCAGAACGCGGGGAAAAAGGGAGTTTTCGTTGACTTTTTCGGCAGAAAGGCGAGCACATATAAAAGCATCGGCCTGCTTGCTATTCAATATAATCTGCCGATAGGCGTCGGCGTAAGCAGAAGAGTGGATAATCGGTTCTTTTTTGAGATAGAGATGGCAAGACTGATTATGCCGGAAGAATGGAAAGATAAAGAAGACCCGCTGCTGTGGATTACGCAGGAATATACAAAGGCTTTTGAAGAATCAATCCGCAAAGACCCGACACAATACTGGTGGCTTCACAATAGATGGAAAACAAGGCCGAGAGACGAGAAAATTTAAAATTTAAGATTTAAAATTTAAGATTTGCGGTTATAATTTCTCATAAATTGATTTAATCGGAGAAAATTATGGCTGAAACACAAAAGAGTTGGGAGCATCGACTGGGCAAACCGACAAATTCACTTGCGGTTGATTTTGTTGAATCGCTGTCTTTCGACAAGAGACTGTATAAATATGATATTGTCGGCTCGATTGCCCACGCAGAGATGCTCTGTGAGAAAAAACTCATAACAAAAGAAGAATTCAAACAAATCAAGGAAGGCTTGATTGAAATTTCACATCAGATAGCAGAAGGCAAATTTAAGTTCGACAAAACCTTTGAAGACATTCATATGGTGATTGAAGCCGCGTTGATTTCGAAAATCGGCGAGGCGGGCAAGAAACTGCATACAGGAAGAAGCCGAAACGACCAGGTTACAACCGATATGCGATTATGGATGCGCGACGAAATAGAAATTATTCAAACTAAAATTGCCTCACTGCAAAAGGCATTCGTGAAACTGGCAGAAAAATATGCCGCTGATATTATGCCGGCGTATACACATTTGCAGCGGGCACAGCCTATTTCCATCGCGGCCTATCTTTTGAGTTTTGTCGAGCAGCTCAACCGCGATAGTCTGCGGCTGAAAAACTGCCGGCTTCTTTTGAATCTTTCGCCTTTAGGCAGCGGGGCGATAGCAGGCTCGACACTCCCTTTAGACAGAAAACAGACCTGCAGCCTTTTAGGCTTTTCAGATATTACCTATAATACGATAGATTCTGTTTCCGACAGAGATTTCTGCGCTGAATTTATTTTCGACTGCTGCCTAATTGGCGCACATCTGTCTAAACTGGCGGAAGACTGGATAATCTTTTCGACGACAGAATTTGATTTTATTCGTATTGACGACGCCTTCTGCACATCATCGAGTATGATGCCGCAGAAACGCAATCCTGATACGCTTGAATTGATTCGCGCCAAAACGGGAGCCATTTATGGTTCGCTTATGGCGATTCTGACGATATTAAAGGCGCAGCCGAGCGGCTATAACCGCGACCTGCAGGAAGATAAACGGCACGTTTTTAACGCCTCGGATACGGT
>JBAVNP010000191.1:0-23088 GCA_049691175.1 Sedimentisphaerales bacterium | reverse complement strand
GAGCCAACCCGCACCAGACCAGCCTGGGACAGATAGGCTTCATCCTGAAAAAAACCGACAATTCGATTGCAGCCGTAAACGACATAACCAACATTCACCAGGAACTGGATTTGTGGACGGGACTGCTGACAAGCTCTTTTGAACTCCAAGGCAAAAAGGTTTTAGTTAAAACGGCTTGTAACCCCGACTTTGATAACATCGCTTTTGAAGTAGAATCGGATTTAATCACAGAAAACCGGCTGATGGTTGAAATCGCCTTTCCATACCCTACCGGCAAATGGGGCAGCGACCCGGCAGACTGGACTGTGCCGGAAAAACATATTACCAAACTGAAAAAAATGTCGGATACACAGATTCAAATCCTGCATAATATGAATTCCCTGCTCTATAACTGTAAAATAAAATTCCCTACCGGGGCGCAGATAGAGCAAAAACAAAAACACCATTACATTTTAAAACCTTCTATAGAAAAAAATAAATGGGAATGCAGTATCGTATTTGCTGATGGTTCGACAAACTCACCATTAGATTTCAATACAACCGTGCAAAAAAGTATGGAGCACTGGAAGCATTTCTGGACAACCGGCGGAGCAATTGACCTGTCGGAAAGCACCGACCCGCGATGGAAAGAATTAGAGAGACGAATTGTGCTTTCGCAATACCTGACGGCCATTCAATCCGCACAGAAATACCCGCCGCAGGAGACGGGGCTGACCTGCACAAGCTGGTTCGGCAAGTTTCACCTTGAGATGCACTGGTGGCACAGCGTGCATTTTGCGTTGTGGAACAGGATGGATTTATTCAAACCCAGTTTGGAATGGTATAAGACTACCCTGCCGGTCGCTCGAAAAATAGCTAAAAGGCAGGGTTATCAGGGTGCACGCTGGCCAAAAATGGTGGACCCGAAAGGTCAGGATACGCCTTCAAGTATCGCGCCGCTCTTAATCTGGCAGCAGCCGCATCCTATATATTATGCGGAGCTGTATTATCGGGAAACCCCTTCGACACAAGTCCTTGAACAATATAAGGATATAGTATTCCAGACAGCGGCTTTTATGACCTCTTATGCAAGCTGGAATGACGGCCGGCAATGCTTTGAACTTGGACCGCCGTTGATTTCGGCTCGTGAATTCAGCCCCGGCACTTATGAACAAAATAAAAATCCCACCTTTGAGCTTGCCTATTGGCGATGGGGATTGCTCAAGGCTAATGAATGGCGGAAACGGCTGGGATTGCCGATTGAGCCGAAATGGGAACAGGTTGCCAATCATCTTGCGCCTTGGCCGATACAAAACGGCATATACATCGAACAGGAAACGGTGCCGGTTGATGACGGCGGTCATCCCTGTATGCTCGGAGCATTCGGCATTCTGCCGGAAAGTCCGCAATTGGACAAAAAAATAATGATAAACACGCTGGAATATGTTTTGTCTCACTGGCAATGGAATGATACGTGGGGCTGGGATTATCCGATGATGGCAATGACAGCGGCGCGGGCAGGATGCGGAGATTTGGCGATTCGGTCGCTTTTACTGGATGTCCCCAAAAATACCTATTTGCCTAACGGCCACAATTATCAAAGAGAAACTTTGCCCTGCTATCTGCCCGGCAACGGCGGATTACTGACGGCCGCGGCAATGATGGCCGCCGGCTGGGACAACAGCCCCAATAAAAACGCTCCCGGTTTTCCCGATGACGGCAGATGGGTTGTGCGATGGGAAAATCTGAAAAAAATGCCATAGTAAACCCAAAATAAACAACTCTATCATCCGCTAATAACGTCCGATAAACAGCACTCTGCCGCATCGTTTATTTTTAATAAATGATTCCTCAACAACTAACAGAGCAGAAAAAAATATAAAACCAAAAAAAATCTTACACAGGTTCAGATTCTACAAGGACTAACAGAATTTTGAGAATTTTTTCATTTTTTCCATTGATTAAGTATTTCACCAGACGTAGTATATTTTGTGGTAGGAATCACCAATATATTGGGGTTTAACCTCAATATTTACAATATATTGTGTATTTTGCTGCAAGGATGCGGGTTTTGCAGGGAGGCGTAAATGGCCACGGTTAATAGTTCGAATGGTTCAATGGAAAGAAGCGAGAAAAACAACGGTTTCAAGGACTGGCAAAGCCCGAAGGAGATTAAAACAAAAGGGCTTAAAATAAATCAAGTCTTCTCCACGCCCACTGTGCATCCATTCGATGAAATCGAATGGGAAACAAGACAAGCAAAAATCACAGGCGACAATGGCGAAGTTGTCTTCGAACAAAACGATGTCGAAGTTCCGGCCTCGTGGAGCCAACTGGCAACAAAGGTCGTCGTCAGTAAATACTTCTATGGAGATATCGAAGCCAGCAGGGAACATTCTGTCAAACAGCTTGTTCATCGAGTCTGCAAAACCATTGCGGACAGAGGACAAAAGGATGGATATTTCGCAACAGTGGCGGATGCTGAAAACTTCTACAACGAACTTACCTGGCTGTGCGTCAACCAGTATGGCGCGTTCAATTCGCCGGTGTGGTTCAACGTAGGATTAAAGGATATTTACAATATCGAGGGCGGTGAACACAATTGGCACTGGGACAATCAGCAGAAAAAAGCCGTTCCGTGCAAAAGCAGCTACGAATATCCGCAGGCATCGGCCTGTTTTATCCAGTCGGTAAAAGACACGATGGAAGACATAATGAGACTGGCCGCCAGCGAAGCGATGCTGTTCAAGCATGGTTCAGGCACCGGCACAGATATGTCAACATTGCGAAGCAGCAGAGAGAAATTGGCCGGCGGCGGAAAACCGTCAGGACCACTCAGTTTTATGAGGGTTTATGACCAAATCGCAGCCGTTGTCAAGTCAGGCGGAAAAACCAGAAGAGCCGCCAAGATGCAGTCGCTTATGGTTACGCACCCGGACATAAAAGATTTCATCTGCTGTAAAATGGAAGAGGAAAAAAAGGCACGTGCCCTTATTAACGCTGGTTACGGCGGTCCTTTCAATAACGATGCTTACAGCAGCGTTCTGTTCCAGAACTCCAACCTGTCGGTAAGGGTTACAGACGAATTTATGCAGGCTGCCGAGAAAGACGAGATGTGGACCACCCGCGAAGTTACCACCGGCAAACCCTCCGAACAATATAAAGCCAATGAGCTGCTCGACTTAATCGCTCAGGCTACGAGAATATGCGGCGACCCCGGCATTCAGTATCATTCTACTATCAATAGATGGCATACCTGCCCGAATTCAGGCACAATACGCGCATCCAACCCGTGCAGCGAATATATGTTCCTTGATGACTCGGCATGCAACCTTGCCTCGCTTAACCTGATGAAATTCAGAAACGAAGACGGTTCGTTCGATGTTGAAAGGCTCAAGGCCGCGATACGGATATTCATAATCGCGCAGGAAATACTCGTCGATAACGGCAGTTATCCTAACGCCCCCATCACTGAAAACAGCCATAACTTCAGGGCATTGGGGCTTGGATATGCCAACCTCGGAAGCCTTATTATGAGCCTTGCCCTCCCTTATGACGGTGAGCAGGCAAGAACATTGGCTTCCGCCATCAGCGCAATTATGACAGGAACCGCTTATGCCATCAGCGCAGAAATCGCATCAATAAAAGGACCTTTCGAAAAATACCGCGAAAATGCTCAGCCTATGCTGAACGTAATCGGAATGCATCGTCAGCATTGCAGAAATATCCCGGAAGTCCATTGTCCGGAATATCTGCTCAGTGCCGCCAAAGACGCCTGGGACCATGCCCTCGATGCCGGAACAAGGTATGGCTTTAGAAACGCTCAGGTTACCGTCCTTGCTCCTACAGGAACTATCGGATTTATGATGGATTGCGACACGACAGGAGTCGAGCCGGATATCGCTCTTGTAAAATATAAATTGCTGGCCGGCGGCGGAATCCTCAAAATCGTAAACAGAACCGTGCCGCAGGCTTTGGAAAAACTCGGTTATAATGCCGAGGATATAAAACATATCTGCGATGACATCGACAAAAACGATACCATCGAAACCAGCAGAAAACTTAACAAGGAACATCTTCCCGTCTTCGACTGCGCCTTTAAACCGCAAAAAGGCTCTCGCAGTATTCATTATATGGCTCATATAAAAATGATGGCCGCAGTTCAGCCCTTCATCAGCGGAGCCATCAGCAAGACAATAAATATGCCGAAAGAAGCCACAGTTGATGAAATTAAGTCCGCTTATATCGAAGGCTGGAAAATGGGATTAAAAGCCGTCGCTATCTACAGGGACGGCTCAAAGATGCTTCAGCCGGTCAAAACGAACGAGCATAAAGACGATTCAAAAACGGCGGCAACAATAGTCGTCTCCAAACCTTACAGACGCAGACTGCCGGAAACCAGAAAGAGCATTACTCATAAATTTTCCGTCACCGGCCACGAAGGCTACCTTACGGTAGGATTGCACGATGACGGCCAGCCGGGCGAACTATTTATCACAATGGCGAAAGAAGGCAGCACCGTCGGCGGCCTTATGGATGTCGTCGGCACCTGCGTTTCAATGGCGCTGCAGTATGGCGTTCCCCTGGTTACGCTTGTCGATAAGTTCAGGCACGCCAGATTCGAGCCGGCAGGAATGACTTCAAATAAAAATATTCCATTCGCAAAAAGTCTTATAGACTATATTTTCTGCTGGATGGGCTGTGAATTTATTCCGGGCTACGCGGAAAAGAATACGCCGAACCGCTCCGAGAACAATAAGCCGAATGATAAGACAACAACTACCGCAAAAGCTCTTGTTGAAAAAACGAAAGACCTCGCAAAAAAAATCGCTGAGGCGAAAGCCGCGCAGCCAAAACCGCATATAAAACCCATCGAGACCGACAACCCCGCCAAGCCCGAAAAAAGCAGATTTGCCGAATTGGCCGACAGGGCTGTTGCTATGGTAACCAGCGTCGTCAAAGGCGACAGCGACCAGACCGACGCTGTCGTTATGCAGCAGTTTAACTCACAGTTCGAGCATTTTCAGGATGATGCTCCCGCCTGCGATATGTGCGGCTCTATTACCGTTCGCAACGGCTCCTGCTACAAATGCTACAACTGCGGAAACTCAATGGGCTGCTCATAAGATTTAAAGAAGCTACCGCCAAAGACAGAATTATAATGAAAGAAGTAATCAAGAAGCCGAAAGAGAACCCCGATTACCCGGAATGGTCAAAATACGTTGTCGGACGGATATCCCAAATAGTAGAAAATGCCATCAAGAGCGGGAATAATCGTATATTTATACATACAAACCTCAAACTTGGTTTACCACTGGAAAACATTAATAAGGTAGCAGGTCCTTTCGTTGAAGCCTGGGCATTGGAGCAGTTTCAGGGAGTTGCCAGCGAAGTCGGTAACAAATATGAACTTGTCAATGTTGAAGCCGGAAAGCGACTTGACCCTTTTGACATCATCCTGCAATTCAAACGAAAGCATGATTCAAGCGAATATCTTTCAGCAAATGTTGATGTAAAAGCTACGGCTGAGGATATCGTCACTTCCGGAAGAAGCCCAAATATAACTTCTTATGCCCGAATAAGAACTGAGTATGTAGATGATCCCGATTATATATTTGTGATACTATCATTAAAGCACAAGGTTTATGGGGAAAAAGATACCGTTTCCGGCATGACCAACGGAATAATGGAAGTGGTATCATATTCCGTTTACGATTTAAAATATATTTCTAAATCAGACATTTCGTATAACCCTGCATTGGGAACAGGTCAGCTTCAAATTCGTGATATTCACTACGTTGATATTGAGACACGAACTACATGGGATTTTATACGCATTTTAGATGCAAAGTTTATCAAATCTAAAGGGGAAGCGGCTTGGGCAAAAATGGCCCAAAAACATGGCTGGGTAAAGGTGCCGGAATGATTAAAATAAATCAATTAATTTGCGGAGATGCTGTCAAAGAAATGTCATTATTGCCGGATATGTGTATCGATCTTCTTATTGCCGACCCTCCCTACAACTTAGGAAAAGATTATGGAAATAACCGCGATATGAGGCAATGGGAAGAGTATGAGCTATTTACACGACAGTGGCTTACGGAAGCTATCCGAATCCTGAAGCCATCAGGTTCAATTTATGTTTTTATGGGTGTTCGTTTTATTTCCAAATTATTCCTCCTCATAGAAGATAAATTCCATTTAAACTTCAATGGCTGGATTACATGGCACTATACTCAGGGAATGGGTAGAAAAAAGGGGTTTTCTCCGAGACATGAAGATATCTTATACTTTACCAAGTCAGACAATTTCATTTTTAATTTGGACAAAATAAGGGTACCTCAAAAATATTTTAGGCAGAGAAATAATATGGCTGGCGCTAACCCCGGTGATGTATGGGAAGTTTCGCATGTCCATTATTGCAGCGATGAAAGACAAGACCATCCAACACAAAAACCAGAAGCTTTAATAGAGCGAATGATAAAGGCAAGTTCCAACGAAGGAGATGTCGTCCTTGATCCATTTGTTGGCAGCGGCACTACTTGCAGGGTCGCAGATGTGCTTAGCCGTAGGTGGATTGGAATAGACATCAATCCTGAGTATATTTCGAGCAGTGAAAAACGTATTAGATTGCCATTCGACCAATTTGATTCAACAGATTTACGTCTTTATAGAAAGTCTAAAGACCTTCCTGATGGTTCTTGCAGAACAGGCAGCTTGCTACCTACGTGAACGGAAAAGAAACCATATAACCAATGATTTCCCGCCAAAAACCAATACCCGTAATCGTATTCGGCGTACTGTTAATCTTTATGCAAACAGCTAATATCAGGCAGGTATTTCAAAATCCCACATCCCAATAACAATACCAGACCAATGGGGTCGGCTAAGTATTGCTTTAGACGGCAAATCCATTAAAAAAACCCATAAAAAAAATGGTTTGACACCTCTTTTTTGGCGGCTATAATGTGTTGTTTTATAAGTTTTAGGGAAATGATTTATTATGAAGAGTTTTCTGGCTAAAAAAGAAGATGTCCAGCGGAAATGGCTCATTGTTGACGCAAATGGCGCTATTCTGGGCAGACTGGCTGCCAAAATCGCGCCGATACTGATGGGCAAAACTAAAACCATCTATACGCCAAGTGTCGATACCGGCGATTTTGTTATCGTTTTGAATGCTGAAAAGGTTCGCGTTACCGGAAGAAAAGCTGAAAGCAAACAATACGACTACTATACGCACTACCCCGGCGGACATAAATACGTAACCTTTCAGGAAATGATGGCAAAGAAGCCGGAAAAGGTAATCGAACTGGCTGTCCGGCGTATGATGCCTAAAACCACGCTCGGCAGACATATGATGAAGAAACTTAAAATCTACCGCGGAGCCGAACATAAACAAACGGCACAGCAACCGCAACTTATAAAACTGTAAAAAATTACGGAAAAAAGGAATATGGCAGAAAATCCTAAAAATGAGCCGACAGCATCAAAGCAGCACTCGCCTGCCGGGCAAAGCACACAAAAAAATGAGCCAAAAGATGTTTTTTTCTGGGGCACAGGCAGAAGAAAAACATCCGTAGCAAGAGTCAGAATCAAAGCGGGCAAAGGCGAACTTAGAATAAACAACAAAGAACTGACCAAATATTTTACAAGACCGCAGGATATCAACGTGGTCGTCGCACCGCTTAAGGCGACAGACACTCAAAAAAGCATCGATGTCCTGGTCAACGTAAAAGGCGGAGGCATCACAGGCCAGAGCGGCGCTGTTATGCTCGGCATCGCAAGAGCATTAAAAATCTACGACCCTAACTTGATTCAAAAGCTCAGAGATGGCGGATACCTGACAAGAGACGGCAGAATGGTCGAAAGGAAAAAGCCCGGCCAGGCTGGAGCCAGAAAGAGATTCCAGTTCTCAAAACGCTGATTGCAAATTATATTCAAGATTATTACAATGGCCGCGAACGAGAACGCGGCCTTTTTTATTATGGGAGATTAAAAATGTTAACAGTGGCTATCATAGGCGCAAGCGGATATACCGGCGCAGAGGCTATCGAAATTCTGCTACATCATCCGCAGGCCAAACTTACTTATCTTACCGCCCTGCCGGAAGAATGCGGCAACGTCGCCGAAGTCTTTCCGCGATTCAAAGGACGCTGCAATCTTGATATTGAACCGCTCCAGATGAATAAGCTCATAGATAAGGCCAAACTCGTTCTGTGTTGTCTGCCGCACAAGGTTTCGATGGAGTTTGTGCCGAATCTGCTAAAGGCAGGATTAAAAGTCATCGACTTCAGCGCCGATTATCGAATCAAAGATATCAAGGTCTATGAGAAATATTATCAGCCGCACAGCGACAAGGAAAATCTCAAACACGCTGTTTACGGTCTGTGTGAACTATACCGCGATAAAATTAAAGATGCAAAATTAGTCGCAAACCCCGGCTGCTTCCCGACAGGCCTTATCCTCGGTGCTGCTCCCCTGCTCAAAAACAAGCTCATTGAGCCTTCAATCATTGTAAACGCCGTTACCGGCACAAGCGGGGCAGGGAAAAATCCATCGAAGAACTTTCACTTTCCTAATATGAACGAAAACTTCTTCGCCTACAGCATCGGCAAACACCGGCACCAGCCGGAGATGGAACAGATTGCCAGCGAAATCGCAGGTAAAAGCGTCGATGTGTTTTTCCAGCCGCACGTCGGGCCATTTGATGTCGGAATTTTGTCAACAATCTACTGTCAGCCGAAAGAAAAAATAACAAACGAGAAATTGGCAGAGCTGTATAAAGACTTTTATAAAAATGAGCATTTTGTGCAGGTTCTCAATACCGCGCCGATGCTGAAAGATATCGCAAAGACAAACTACTGTCATATTTATCCTGCCGTCTGCAAAGACAAGGTAGTTGTCTTTACCGCGATTGATAACCTGATAAAAGGCGCATCCGGCCAGGCTATACAGAATATGAATATTATGTATAACTTCGATGAAACTGCGGGACTTTTATAGCCACTGAGAAAGGACTATTTATTTTGGCCACAGAGAACACAGAGGACACCGAGATATAAATAAAATGAACGATGAACTAACAGAAAAAATTATCGGAGCAGCCATAGAAGTTCATAACATCCTTGGCCCCGGATTGCTTGAATCAATCTATGAAGAGGCTCTATGCTTCGAATTTGCTTTAAGAGGTATAAAATATCGAAAACAGGTTGAATGTGATATCATTTATAAAGGGCACACTCTCAAAGGTCAAAAACTCGACCTGCTTGTGGAAAATGAAGTTGTCGTAGAAATTAAATCTTTGTCAAAAATGCCGGAAGTAACTTTGGCACAGACTCTTTCATATCTCAAAGCAACAAACCTAAAAAGAGGCTTGATAATCAATTTCGGAGAAAAGAGACTGATAGATGGTGTTAAGCGGGTATCCCTATGAAAGCCACAGAGAGCACAGAGAAATATAATGGAATTAAAACCAATTAATTCAAAAAGAAAAACGGGCAGAGAACCATTTGTATACAATGGGAAAAAACATATAGTCACTCTGTTGGATTTTTGGAAATGGTCTGGTTCAGATGTAACTACTAACACAACAAGAGGTATATTGGCTGAATTCATCGTGGCTATGGCGTTAAGACAACATAAAGGCATTAGAATGCCATGGAATGCTTTCGATTTACTGTCAAAAGAAGGAATAAAAATTGAGGTTAAATCAGCAGCATATATACAAAGCTGGCATCAACAAAATTTCTCGAAAATAGCATTTTCAATAAGACCCGCAAGAGCATGGTCATCGGAAACTAACCAACTGGCTGATGAACAGAAACGGCAGGCCGAAATATACGTTTTTGCTCTACTAAAATATTTGGATAAATTGACTATCAACCCACTGGATTTAAATCAATGGACATTTTTTGTAATTTCTACAAAGCGGCTTGAAAAAACTTTCCCGAAAGCAAAAAGTATTTCGTTAAAAAAACTCCAAAATAAATTACAGCCAACAGAATGTTCTTATAAGCGATTAAGAAAATATATAATAAGAGAAGCAGCTGCCTGTTAAATTGTTCTGGCTTCTGCTTCCAAGGCTTGTATTCTTTTACTATATATCTCTGTGTTCTCTGTGAGCTCTGTGGCTAATTAAAAAGGAAAAAACTCTGTGGCCAATGGAATTTTAAAAATTGCGACGTGCCAGTTTTCGGTAAGCGATTCGATTGCGCAGAACGCAAAATATATTCACAAATTTCTCAAAAAAGCGAAAAAACTCGATGCACAAATCGTCCATTTTTCTGAATGCGCACTTAGCGGTTACGGCGGCGTGGATTTCGACAGTTTTGAGGGATACGATTGGCCGCTGCTGGTTGAAGAAACAAAAAAAATTATGGCCCTTGCCGCAAAATTGCAAATATGGGTTGTTCTCGGCAGTGCGCACAAACTCACGCCGCCGAACAAGCCGGCAAACTCTCTTTATCTTATAAATACGCAGGGACAAATTGCAGACAGATATGACAAACGCTTCTGCACAGAAAGAGATTTAAACTATTACACGCCGGGCAACAGATTCGTAACCTTTGAACTAAACGGTGTCCGATGTGCCCTGCTTATATGCTTCGATTTGCGATTTCCGGAACTATACCGAGAACTGAGAAAATTAAACGTTCAGTGTATCTTTCAATCGTTTTATAACGCCCGGCAGAAAGAGCAATCTGTCCATAAACATATTATAAGGCAGACAATGCAGGCAAATGCCGCTTCTAATTATTTCTGGGCAAGTCTGGCTAATTCATCCGGCGTAATTGCACCATATCCATCCTGCTTTATTCAGCCTGACGGCGAAATCATAAATGAATTAAAGCTCAACAAGCCCGGCATAATGATAAATACTGTGGACACCTCGTTATCGTTTTACGACCCTTCGGCAAAGTTCAGAGACCTCGCAATGAAAGGAATTCTGACAAACGGCCCCGGTGAACTTGAAGACCGGCGAAGCAAGGATGTAAAAAACTTATAAGGACGAAAATGAAAAATACTACTATAACAGCGCCGAAAGGATTTCTGGCGGCTGGAATAAACTGCGGAATAAAAATTTCAGGCAAAAAAGACCTCGCAATTTTAGCTTGTCCAACCGGAGCAAAGGCTGCGGCTGTCTTTACAACAAATAAAGTCGTATCCGCAGCAGTAATCGTATGTAAAAAACACAGCAAGTCTGCATTTATCGAAGCAGTCGTGGTAAATTCGGGCAACGCCAATACCTGCACAGGTAAAATAGGGCTAAAAAATGCCCAAACTATGTGTGAAACCTGCGCCCAATTAGTCAATTCCAAGCCTAATCAGGTCCTTGTCGCCTCGACAGGCATCATCGGCCATCAATTGCCGATGGACAAAATTAATACAGGAATCATTCTGGCCGCCGCTCAATTGGCCAATAGTCAAAAGGCAGGAAGCAACTTTGCACAGGCTATAATGACAACAGACCTCCGCTGTAAACAGGCCTTTAAGATAGTTAACATCGACGGCACAAAAATTTCCATCGCAGGCACTGTCAAAGGAGCAGGAATGATTGGACCTAATATGGCGACAACTCTTTGCTTTATTACAACAGATGCTTCAATCAGCAAATTATTGCTTCAAAAAGCATTGGCCGATGCTGTCGGCAATTCGCTCAATAAACTTACTGTTGACGGCCATCAAAGCACAAACGATACGGCAATTATTCTTGCCTCGGGACTTGCGGGCAACAAATCAATAACAAAAGTCGGTTCACAATATAAAAAGTTTGCTGCCGCTCTTTCGCAGCTTGCTACTGATTTAGCCAAGCAAATGGCACTCGATGCAGAGGGCGCCACGCGAATGTTTACCGTTGCTGTAAATGGCGCCGCGTCAAACGCCGATGCGGCAAAAGCGGCAAGAGCCATAGCAAACTATGACCTTATAAAATGTGCAATTCACGGCGGCGACCCGAACTGGGGCAGAATTATTTGTGCCATCGGCGATTGCGGCGCAAAATTAAACGCTGAGAAACTGTCCTGCTCAATCGGAAATATAGCCGTCTTTAAAAATGGTCAACCCGTAAAATTCGACCCGAAAAAAGCATCAAAAATCATAAAGCAGAAAGAGCATACAATTACGGTAAATTTAGGGGCTGGAAAATTCAGCGATTTCTGCTTCGGCTGCGACCTAAGTGCTGAATATGTAAGAATTAACGCTGATTATCACACATAAGCAAAAGCTCACAGTATTTATCTCCGTAAATACTTGTTTTGGATAATCGATTTTTGTATAATGGCTGCCAAGTCCTGATTACAGATTCTTAACTATGCCAAGACGATTATCTCTGTTTTTTGTTTTTCTCCTCATCTTCTCATTGTCGGGGATATGCTTAGCCGCCCACATATCAATCGAGGAATTACTTAAAAAGGCCGAATCCGGCGACCCTAACGACCAATTCGCACTTGCTAAAAGATATTTTGACGGCAGGCGAGGCACTGTGCAGGATTACAATGAGGCCGCCAAATGGTTTAGAAAAGCGGCTGAACAGGGATTTACAGAGGCTCAGGACTATCTTGGCAGGATGTATTACAACGGCTATGGCGTTCAACAGGATTATAACGAGGCGGTCAATTGGGTTACAAAAGCCGCGACAAAAGGCTGCGCAAAGGCTCAGTACGACCTCGGTCTGATGTGCTATGAAGGTAAAGGCATCCCGCAGGACTATCACGATGCTGTTAAATGGTACACAAAAGCGGCTGAACAGAATTATGCAAGCGCACAATTAAACCTTGGTTTGATGTATTATTTGGGCGATGGTGTTTCACGGAATTATGAGGATGCCGCTAAGTGGTTCACAAAAGCCGCTATGCAGGGTATTCCGGAAGCTCAGTTCCAGCTTGCTGTGATGCACTCTAAGGGCGAAGGTGTTTCGGAGGATTACAAAACAGCGGCTGAATGGTATAGAAAAGCCGCTACACAAGGTGTTCCGGAGGCACAATTCAATCTCGGCGTAATATATTGCAATGGTGAAGGCGTTGCACGAAATTATACAGCAGCGTCCAACTGGTTCTTAAAAGCGGCCGCACAGGGAATCGTAAATGCCCAGCTCATTCTCGGCATAATGTACCGCGAAGGCGAAGGCGTCTCAAAGAATTATGTTGAGAGTTATAAATGGTTTCTTATCGCTGAAACGAACGGGGACAGGGTTGCCAAAAGATTCAGAGAATCACTTCGTGATAAAATGACATCCGGTCAATTAGACGAAGCGCAGCAGAGGACTAACAGGCTGAAAAATACAAAGGGATTTATCGCTGAAAAAAAAGAAGATTCTGAAAAGAATAAGCGAATCGCAGGAGGCACAAAGAGTTCGGCAACCGGCTTTTTTATAACCTCCGACGGTTTTATTCTCACCGCTTGTCATGCTGTGGACGAAGCTTCAAAAATAGAAGTCTTATATAATCAAAAGCAATATGCTGCGAAAATAATTCGTAAAGACACCTCGATTGATGTTGCAGTTCTAAAAATTGAAGATGATAATCTTCCGTTTCTGCCGATAGTTTCAAGTTCTGGAGTTAAACTTGGTGATACTGTTTTTACTATAGGTTACCCTCGGATTACACTTCAAGGTTCAGATCCAAAATACACTGTTGGTTCTATCAGTTCCCTCTCTGGTCTTGACAATGATTCCAAACGTTTTCAAATTAGCGTTCCGGTCCAGCCTGGAAATTCCGGAGGCCCGCTGGTTAATGAAAAGGGAGAAGTCGTCGGAATAATCACCTCAAAATTAAATGATATCGCTATCCTTTTGATAACCGGCTCCATCCCGCAAAATGTCAACTATGCTCTGAAAAGTTCGTTTGCTTTATCGTTTATAGAATCTATCCCAGACCTTTCACAAAAACTCACTGCACCTAACCCCGCAAAAAACAGACCTGCCGCTATCGAACAAACGGAAAAATCTATTGTCGTAATTGTCGGATACGACTGATTTTCCCACGCAAAAAAGTATTAGAAATTTTCCTCTTTCCACCGCCTCAAGACATTATAAGTTTCTTACCGTAAAATAAGTTGCATTTGCCATAAGGCTCATAAATAAGTCCTTAATATATAAGTACATACACCAATATACCTGAATAGAGCAGCACCTTTTGGACTAATCTCCCAAAAAACACGCTTAAATTTGTCTTGATTTGCCGGATTTATTAAAGAATAACCCTTGAAAACAGCGACGTATTCTATAGACTGTCCCTAATTTAGCGATATTCAAATTTAAGGTTCTTTTTTATAAAGGAGTTTTAAGGTGAAAAACACAGGCACAAAAATGGGAATTTTAACTACTATTCTGTCAACCGCTGCCGTTGCAATCGCAGAGGAAAATATCCCTGCAACTGCTGCAGCAGTACAAAGCATTCCCTGGATATGGTGGGTCGCACCGCTGAGTTCGATAGCGGGTCTGCTCGTCGCCTATTATTTCTACAAGGCGATGATGACCGCGCCGAAGGGCAACGAAAAAATGGAGGCCATCGCCTCTTATGTCCGTGAAGGCGCCTACGCTTATCTGTTCAGCCAGTACAGGGTTGTTGCCCTCGTGTTCTTTGTCTTGTTCCTCATCTTTACAGGAATGGCTTATGTCGGCATACAGAATCCCTTTGTGCCGGTTGCTTTTATAACCGCCGGCTTCTTCAGCGCACTGTCGGGCTTTTTGGGTATGAAGACAGCTACACAGGCATCCAGCAGGACTGCCCAGGGCGCAATACACAGTTTGAACAGGGCGCTGCAGGTAGCATTCCGGTCAGGTGCGGTGATGGGTCTTGTGGTCGTCAGCTTCGGCCTGCTAAATATCGCATTCTGGTATTGGCTTCTCGACCGGATTGTTTACACACCTGAACATATGCGGGATGGTCTTATCCTTTGGGGCTTGACTTTAGTCAAGGCCGGTATGGACCCGGCTAGCAAGTTGACAGAAATTACTACGACAATGATTACCTTTGGTATGGGTGCTTCAACACAGGCTCTCTTTGCCCGCGTTGGCGGCGGAATCTTCACAAAGGCCGCTGACGTCGGCGCCGACCTCGTAGGAAAGGTCGAAGCAGGAATACCAGAAGATGACCCGAGAAACCCCGCTACTATCGCGGATAATGTCGGCGATAACGTCGGTGACGTCGCCGGTATGGGCGCTGACCTGTTTGAAAGTTACGTTGGTTCAATCTTAGCTGCTGCGGCGCTTGGTGCGGCGCTATCGACACAGGTGCTGGCTTCGAGAGGAATGGACCCGCTCAAGGCGGTTCTTGCCCCTTCGGTTGTCGCAGGTCTGGGCACGATACTTTCAATATTCGGCATCTTCGTCGTTCGCTGTAAAGAGGACGCCTCCCAGAAAAATCTGCTGCGTGCGCTCCTTATGGGAACATTGACCAGTTCCATTCTTGTTGTCGTTGCGCTGGCGATTCTTGCTATGACCGGCTGGATAAGCTGGGGCATATTTGGTGCGGTGATTACCGGTCTGGTCGCCGGCGTCTTAATCGGCCAGTTCACCGAATATTACACCTCCGATGAATACAAGCCGACCCGCGAGATTGCCGAGCAGGCCCAGATGGGCACCGGCACGGTCATCATTACAGGCTTTGCAAATGGTATGATGTCCTCGGCTCTGCCGGTCGTAACCATAGCTGTTTGTATCATTGCCGCTTACGCCTTTGCCGGCGGCTTTACCGATATGGCGATGGGATTATACGGTATCGGCTTTGCCGCAGTAGGTATGCTGGCCACGCTGGGCATTACCCTCTCGACCGATACTTACGGCCCGATTGCCGACAACGCCGGCGGAAACGCTGAAATGAGCGGTCTCGGCCCTGAGATTCGCAAAAAAACTGATGCCTTGGATTCGCTTGGTAATACGACTGCCGCAACGGGCAAGGGCTTTGCAATCGGCTCAGCAGCCCTGACAGCAATGGCTTTCATCGCCGCCAATATCGAAGAAATTCGTATCTGGATTGCCCGGCTTGCATCAGAAAGTCCGGATGGGGTTTATAAGATTGAGAAAGTTGTTTTCTCGGCCCCCGGCAGAGAGGTTGAAGGAGCTATCAATATTGCGACAGCTCACATCTCCGATTTGCTTGCAGCCTACGACCTGACAATTATGAACCCGCGACTGCTCGCAGGTCTGTTTATCGGCGCAATGATGGCGTTCTTGTTCTGCGCAATGACGATGAAGGCGGTCGGCAGAAATGCCGGCAGAATCGTCGAAGAGGTCCGCCGTCAGTTCAGGGAAATGCCGGGCATTATGGAAGGCAAAACAAAACCCGACTACGCTCGCTGCGTATCCATTGTAACAGCCGGTGCGCAAAAAGAGATGATTCTGCCGTCGCTGTTGGCGATTATCGTGCCGATAGTCGCCGGTATCGTAATCGGCATCCCGGGTGTCATGGGCCTTCTGACAGGCGCCTTGACGTGCGGTTTTGTCCTGGCCGTCTCTTTGAACAACTCAGGCGGTGCATGGGATAACGCCAAAAAATATATCGAGAAGGGTAACCTCGGCGGAAAAGGCTCGCCTGCCCACAAGGCCGCCGTCGTCGGCGACACCGTCGGCGACCCCTTCAAGGATACTTCCGGCCCGAGCCTCAACATCCTTATCAAACTGATGAGCATGGTCAGTCTGGTCTTCACAGGTGTCATCCTCAAGTTCGCACCAATCGTGGGAAATTGGCTGCATTTGCGATAGCCTACTGGTTGACTTATAATTGATTAACGTGTAATCTATAGAGGCCGACATTTGTCGGCCTCGTTTTTTTTATACTGGATAAGGGAATTTGGCAAAAAAACGACCTTTAACAGCAAAAAAACTCGTCACCGAGGCGGCTAAAATCGCCCTCGAAAGACACTGCACGGATGTCGTCGCTCTCGACCTTAAAGGCAAAAGCCCCGCTACCGATTACTTTCTCATCGCTACCGGCACAAGCGACAGGCAAATAAAAACCGTTGCCGATGAAATCACAGAATTCGCACGTAAAAATAAACTCCGGCCCTTCGGCAGAGCAGGCTACGAACAGGGAAAATGGGTCTTACTCGACTTTGTCGATGTTGTCGTTCATCTCTTCGATGAGGAATTCAGACAATATTACGATTTGGAACTGCTCTGGGGAGACGCGAAAAAATTGAAAATTTAAGCCACGGAGAAATAGAAAATATGTTATTAGCCACAGAGGACACAGAGAACACAGAGATAAAAAATGGAAAAAGAAAATTTATCAAAAATCTGGCCTGTTCTTTATTTTAAAGCTGATTGGCCAGCAGAAACGTACAAGTTCGACTTTAATGTTCGCCTTATCAAAGCTAGCGAGCAAATACTTGTAATAGTTAGAGACGTAGAAAGTTTGGCTTGGGCCAACAACAATAAGGCGATGTGCGATTTCTGTAACAATACTGAATGGTTCCTGTCTTTGCCTTCTCCAAAACTAACAGAACATGTATCTTTCAATAAGATCGGTATATCATTTGAATACCAACTGCAAGAGGCAATCATAAACTCATTCCTTATGTGTTTGCGATTGCTTCGGCAAACTGCTGCAATCTGTCCTCTGGAAATAAATAATGTTGAGCTTGCAGGAGAGAGTATTGATCCTGATTCCTTTAGGAACGCATTAGATGAGACGGACTATTTCGGCATAAATACTGATTCTTCTAAAGTTTTTATGTCAGAGTCATTCCAACTGGGAGATCTCCAACTACTAACCGATTTATGGTCAGCCATTATTAAACTGCGAAACTTGGGTTACTGGTCGACCCTGGTTTACAAAGAGGAGTTTTTCGCAGCCTGTGATAAGGAAGCGGGCGAAGATGCAAAAGAAAAGATGATTAAGTTTCTAATGTCAAATCCCGCTTATTTGGAAATTTCAGAAGAAGAACGTAAGCGATGGACTTCGTCCTTTAGCGAAATGGAATGGTGGAAGGAATACTACAAAGAGAGTTTTCAAAAAATATTCTTAGAAAAACAAGAGGAGGTGTTTTCTAATCGAACACGAATAGGAAGGGCGCTCAATCTATTTTTCAAAGGCATCCAACTGCCGCTGCTTCATTCTTTTCTTTCGATGTGTTTGGCATTGGAAACGCTATATACGGTTGAGGAAGCTGAAATTACATATCAGTTCGCGACAAGGTTGGCAATTGTCACTGGAAAGACTTTAGCTCAACGAAAGGATATATTTGAAAGAGCAAGAAAAGTTTATAAGGAACGAAGCAATATAGTTCACGGGAAAAAATCAATTGAAACAGTAGAATCCGACACCTTGAAAGACGCCTTTCTATTTGCTCGCCAAAGTCTGCAACATATCCTGCTTGATTCCAAACTTTTAGCATTGTATTCTGACCACATCACTACTAAAATTTCAGACAAAGCGGTCGAAGCAATAAAGAATTATTTCAGGGATTTGGATTTACGGTGCGATTAGTGATATGAAGAAGTTTGTGTTCTCTGTGCCCTCTGTGGCTTAAAATATTAAGTTTGAATTTCTCTGTGGCCTCTGTGAACTCTGTGGCTATAAAAAAATATATCTCTGTGGCAAATGAAAACAGTAATTGAAATAATTTCTAAAAAAATCTCTGAGGCTATTCAAAAAGCAACCGGCCAAGATATCCCTGCAATTGTAACCCACGCTACCGACCCGAAATTCGGCGATTATCAAAGCAATAACGCCCTTACCCTTGCAAAACAACTAAAAGCAAATCCCCGCCAGCTTGCTGAAAAAATCATAGCAAATCTGCAAATTGACGATATTTGCGAAAAACCCGAAATCGCAGGCGCAGGATTTATAAACTTAAGACTCAAACCCGAATTTATCGCAAAAAATCTGCTCGATATAAACGCCGGAAACAATCTCGGTATCGAAAAGACAAAAAAAGCTGAAACTGTCGTCGTTGATTTCTCCGGCCCGAATATCGCAAAGCAAATGCACGTCGGCCATTTGCGGAGCACAATCATCGGCGACTCTATCTGCAGAATGTTGGAACTTGCAGGCCATAAGGTAATCCGCCAAAACCACATCGGCGATTGGGGAACGCAATTCGGTATGTTAATGGCTGAACTCAAAAGTACAGGAAAGAAGATAGATAATATTTCTGATTTTGAAGAATCATATCGTCAAGCCAAACAAAAATTTGACAATGACCCAGAGTTTGCAAATACATCTGGTGATTATGTAGTCAAATTACATTCAGGAGATAAAAATGTTTTGTCTGAATGGGAAAATATTGTTTCTCAATCACTTTTACCTTGTGAAGAAATTTATAAATTATTAAATGTTACACTTGTTCGTAATGATGTTCGAGGTGAAAGTTTTTATAAGGATATGCTTGGTGATGTTGTAAATGATTTGAAAAAAGCTGGTATTGCGGTTGAATCGGATGGGGCGATTTGTGTATTTCCCCAAGGATTTAAAACAAAAGAAGGCAAGTCAATGCCATTTATTATACAAAAGTCCGATGGAGCATATTTATATGCGACGACGGATTTGGCGGCATTGCGGTATCGCATAAACGAACTAAAAGCAGACAGGATTATTTACGTTACAGACGCAAGGCAGAAACTGCACTTTGAAATGCTTTTTGCAGTAGTGAAAATGGCCGGCTGGACAGATGATAAAGTTAAACTTCAGCACGTTACATTCGGAAGTGTTTTAGGCGAAGACGGAAAACCATTAAAAACCCGCTCCGGCGAAACCGTAAAACTCAAAGAGCTTCTTGATGAGGCGGTAAAAAGAGCAAAAGCGGTCGTCGAAGAAAAAAATCCCGAACTATCAGACGGCGAAAAAGAAGAAATCGCTCAGGCCGTAGGAATCGGGGCGGTTAAATACGCCGATTTCTCGAATAACCGAACAAGTGATTACATCTTCAGTTTCGATAAGATGCTCGCGATGGACGGCAATACCGCTCCTTATATGCAGTATGCTTATGCAAGGGTAAAATCCATCGGCAGAAAGGGACAGGAAAAAGGAATTAACGCTGAAAAAGAACTAAAAGGCATAAAAGAAATTCATCTCTACGAACCGGCCGAGCTTGAGCTTGGCAAACAACTAATCAGATATAATGAGGCGTTTAATTCTGCTATTTCTGACCTGCGGCCTAATTTCCTGACCGGTTATCTTTACGAATTAGCCCAGAAATTCAGCGCGTTTTATAATGCCTGTCCTGTTCTCGATGCAGAGCCAAAAATCAGGCCTTCGAGACTGCTGCTTTGCGAATTAACCGCCCGGACAATTCAACATGGTCTTGAAAACCTGCTTGGCATTGAAACGATTGAAAGGATGTAGGAAAATTATGAAGGTTTTTAATGATTCACTTTCTGTTGGCACTAACAGAAGATGCGAATTGATTGATATTACAGACAAAATTCAGGGTATGATTGACAAAGCCGGTATATCGAACGGCAGTGTTATAATTTATTGTCCCCATACGACCGCTGCGATTACCATAAACGAAAATGCAGACCCCGATGTCGTTCACGATATTCTGCTGACCCTGTCTGAGCTTGTGCCGCAGGACAGAAGCGGCTACCAGCACTCCGAAGGCAATTCAGATGCTCACGTCAAAAGCTCCATTATCGGATGCAGTGAAACGGTTTTAGTTTCGTCCGGCAAAATGAAATTGGGCACCTGGCAGGGAATTTATTTCTGCGAATTCGATGGCCCAAGAAGAAGAACAGTCCACGTCCAGATAACCGGCGAATAAATCCTCGTTTTAGGAAAGTCCCATATATTCTTAACTCCGCGGGAAAAATCTGCGCATAAAAAAGGCGAGATAGGACAACGCGGTTTGGGGGGAAACCAACGTTGCACCTGCCTCGCCGAGGATTTTACGGCGAGATATCAACGTGGCTGGGGGGAAACCACGTCATTGGGTATTCACTCGCCGCCTCTTATGAGACCCCCTAAAGGGTCTCTAAATGGCGAAACGGTCAAAGTGGTTGGGGGGTAACCACTGGCTTGACACTGCTTCGCCGAGGTTTTGTTAAACTCCTATATGGAGTCTATTTACAACATCAGAATTATACCAGTTTTAAAGAGCAAAGTCAATGAAATTCCCTAAACCCATAAAGCCATAAAAACAGAAAAAGCAAAACGTGTCAAGCCATTTTCGTCAAAAAACGCGAAAACTTTAGGCTTGAATTGCATTTTTTCAGACCTTAGATTAGTATGTTAATTTACGAAGAAGTTTTCTCCATATATGATTCAAGGGAGTTGAAAGTTATGACCAAAAGAAGCGATTCTGCCGTCAGCGATAAAATCACAAACACCGCTAAGTCCATACATGAAAAGATTTTAAAGAAGCAAAAGCCCACTATGTCAACCCCTGTTCGCTCGCTGGGCAACGTAAAATATCTTCCAAAAAGCGGTTATTTTGAAATTGCCGGAAAAAACAAGGAAAGAACGCTTACCGTGGGAACCGTAAAAACTTTCGCGCAAACCCTCAAAATGATGTCGCTGTCCAAGGAGCTTATCGACACAAACGATATGGCTACCAAAAGAGAGGCGTATTACATTTCTAAAAACTGGGGCAAGGCCGGCTTCGCAGAACAGCCCGAATCCGACACCATTATGGACGACGTCGAGGCTATGTTCGGCATCAACAGGGAGCAGCTTAAATTCATACCGGAAGAAAAAGGCGGCGATGTCGCGGGAAGTCTTTTTGTTTTCGATACCGATTCGAAGGGTAAAAAACTCAAAATCGACTGCACCAAATTCGGCTCAGGCTCATATTCGATACCTATCGACGTGGAAAATCTCGAATTCCAGAGCGGCGCCAAATTCATACTCGCAATCGAAACAGCCGGTATGTTCCAAAGGCTCGTCAAATACGATTACTGGGATAAACAGAACTGCATTCTCGTCAGTATGGGCGGCGTGCCGACAAGGGCCTGCAGAAGATTCATCAGGAGATTATCCGATAAATTAAAAGCTCCCGTTTACGCCTTTGTCGACGGCGACCCTTACGGTTATTTCAACATCTATCGAACTCTCAAGGTCGGCTCAGGCAACGCCGCGCATCTCAATCAGTATTTCTGCGTGCCGCAGGCCGCCTTCCTCGGCGTAACTCCGCAGGACATCATCGACTATAAACTGCCGACACATCCGTTGAAAGATGTCGATATCAAACGCGCCAAAGACGCCCTGAAAAACGACCCCTTTGTAAAACATTTCAAACCCTGGCAGGCCGCGATAAACCAGATGCTCAATATGGGCGTCCGTGTCGAACAGCAGGCATTCGCCAAGCACGGCCTTGATTTCGTCGTTACCGACTATCTGCCTAAAAAATTGAAAAAAACAGCTCAATTCCTGCCGTAAAATCAGAAAAAAATGAGCAAAATCTCCGACAATCTCGAAAAAGTCAAAAATAACATACAAAAAGCCTGCGACAAGGCAAACCGAAGCAGTTCGGAAATAACTCTCGTCGTCGTTACAAAATCCGCCAACCTCGATGCGATAAAGCAGGTCATAAAACTGGGATGCACCCATCTGGCCGAAAACAGGGTGCAGCATCTCAAAATCGCGTTTGACGATTTGGCTCAATTCTTCAAAGAAAATCCTCAGTTCCCCCAAATCAACTGGCATATGGTCGGACACCTGCAGAGAAACAAGGTGCGTCAGCTTCTGCAAATCTCAAAATTCATACACTCCGTCGATACACTCCGGCTAGCCGAGGAAATCAGCAAAAACGCTTCCAGACTTGATATCTGCCCCGAAATACTGATACAGGTCAACTGCTCGGAAGAACCCCAGAAATATGGTGTGCCGGTCGGTGCAGCCGTTCATCTCGCCGAGCAAATCGCCACAATGCCAAGTATCAAACTCGCGGGTCTTATGGCTATGGCCCCGCTGACGCTGAATAAGAATGCTATAAGGGCATCTTTCCGCAGGGCAAGAGAACTGCTCGATGAAATCCAGGGCGAAAAAATCGCAGGCGGCGACTTCAAACACCTCAGTATGGGTATGAGCAGCGATTATGAAATCGCCATCGAATACGGCGCCACAATCCTGAGAATCGGCTCCGCTATATTCGCCTGATTATATTTTGTCCGCTTTTATACTTACTGTTTGGGTTGTTTACTTATCGGCCACTGTGAAAAAGCCAGAACGC
>JBAVNP010000190.1:0-2096 GCA_049691175.1 Sedimentisphaerales bacterium | reverse complement strand
ATTCTGTGGTGCCCGGTGCTACAGTTGTTTCAATGAGCACAAGACAATTCGGCCCAATCTTTTGGCCGATGGTTTTCATCGTTGCCTCTAGCGCCGCCATATCGGTTGAACCTGTATGCAGATTGCCTAAATCTTTCTTTAGATAATCGCATTGAACATCGATAACAACGCAATCCGCCAGTTCAAGACAATCGCTGTTATATGTTCCGATGAGCGTCTTTTTCTCAAGCACGCATCGTGCAATCATCGGGTCAACTTCCGGGTCCTCGGCCTTAACGGGAGATTGTCCCTTATTAAGCATTGGTATCTTCCAATAGCTTCGTGAGCTTGGTCTTTGGCTTCCGATAACGAATTTGGAAGGTTTACCTGTTTTTTTATCGACGGTATCTGCAACGATAGCCGCCATTACGGCTCCGACGAATCCTACTCCCATTACTACTACGATTTCCTTGCCCTCTTTCCGTGCAGTCTCAGCAAGTTTTCGGACGCGTTGCAGTTCTGCCGCATAGTCTGCCGGCTGGGGGATTGCGAATTTTTCTCCGCTTGGACTTATTGAATATTCTACCATTGTTTATGTTTCCTAAAAAAATGAAATTTCGGGTATTATAAATGAATCAGGAGGTTTAGAAAAGCTAAAAATTTAAGTGTTATAGGCCGGCAAGATAGAAGGAAATTATCTTTATGGTTGATTTAAAGGCGAGTTTCTTCATTTGGATTTTGGATGGTGTGACAAAGAGAATGGATTTGACATCATCTTTTGGTTTTGCTCTTGAAATATCGTTTACTTTGCAGACAAAGGCAAGGTCAATTGTAGAATACGTTACTTCTTTGTATTTATAGGTATTAGCCGCTGAACACAGATATTTGGCGGATGTGATTTTCAAACACAGTTCTTCTTTTATTTCTCGTTTTAGAGCCTCTTCAGCGGATTCGTTATGGTCGGCAAAGCCGCCGGGCAGGTCCAGCATTCCCTTGGCTGGTTTCCTGGCACGTTTGACAAAAAGAATTTTACTGTTGTTGTCCGTGATTATTGCAGCCACAGCGGCGGCAGTATTGTGGTAGTATTCGAAACGGCATCTGCTGCATTTTAACTTTTTGGTTTTTATAAAGTGTAAAGCTGCCGCTCCGCATTTCGGGCAGTACTTGAAAAATCGCCGGTTTTTATTGATAATGTTCATTAAAGCGATGTTAAACGCGGCAGCAGACTCCTGTCAAAAAATAAATTCAGGCTGCTGCCGGTCTCGTATAGCGTTCAAAATACCAAACGTTTTATCAGTAAAAACGGCAGGACAAGAAAGATAAACAATGCCAGCATTATCGGCAGCATTATTGGCAAAGCTATTAATCCCAGAATTGCCAGCAGCATAAAGAAAACAGCCCCGACAATAATTAAAGGCAGCATAACCGGCAAAAAGACCAGTGAAACCATTATAGCTGAAAGCCCGAACAAAAGTTTAAAGGCAAGTTTAATTGCGAAGAAGAAAATTTTAATAAACAGCAGAGCAAACAAAAGGGCCGTCAAAATCATCATTATTACCATTTTATTTATCCTTTAAATTGTCTATTATCTATAAATATACCCCGCCTTTTTTATTATGTCAAATTTCTTCTTTCCGGTTTGTCCGCCCCAGCCTGGATGGATTAGGATTTCGAATTTTCTGATAGGGGGGTCCTAATATAAAAACTGGCCGGAAAACTCGCTATAGGCGTTATAGAAGTCGCAGAAAAACCCTGATTTTGAGCTAAAAAAGCTGTTTTTTCCCGCAATTCCATTAAGCCTGCCTTTCGTGTTGTCGATACAGATTCGGGAGGGCGGATACGCAGTTATCTCACCCCCCCAAGGGCATTTGCCGAATGGAAACAAAATATGTCTAAACTTCTTGAAATTCTCGGCAGGGGAATAGCCGTTAACACCACAGGCCTTATCTGGCACTGGATTGATGTAATAATCAAGAGCAGCCCGGACTCCGTCTCTAAAACCGAGGTGATTGATGAAGTCCTAAACCTTATATCATTGGGAAGTTTCGACATCGCAGAAGAAAAGGTCAAGCAGTATCTTCTCGAAAAACCTGACTGCACCATAGGCAGAATGGCGG
>JBAVNP010000189.1:0-4105 GCA_049691175.1 Sedimentisphaerales bacterium | reverse complement strand
TTTCAGGATTGCCGAACATCACGCCGATTTTCATTCTTATCTGGTTGATAAAAATAAGGCTGGTTTTGCTCTTGCTTATAACGCCCGTAAGCTTTCTCATCGCCTGGCTCATAAGTCTTGCCTGAAGCCCCATATGCGATTGTCCCATTTCGCCTTCCAGTTCAGCGGCGGGAATAAGAGCCGCAACCGAATCGATAACAATAACGTCAACCGCGTTGGAACGTATCAGCATCTCCGTGATGCTAAGTGCCTGCTCTCCGGTATCCGGCTGGCTGACCAATAATCCGCTGACATCGACGCCGAGCCTTTTAGCCCAGGTGGTATCGAGAGCGTGCTCGGCATCAATAAACGCCGCAACTCCGCCTGCCTTCTGGGCGTTCGCTATAACGTGCAGGGCAAGAGTTGTCTTGCCGCTGGATTCAGGCCCGAAAAGCTCGATTACCCTGCCTCTTGGGATACCGCAGCCGCCCAGCGCTATATCAAGCGAAAGCGCACCTGTCGGAATACCTTCAATTTTGGCATACTTGCTCTGGTCCATCTGCATTATCGAGCCGCTGCCGTACTGCTTTTCTATCTGCGCGATGGCTCTTTCAAGCGCCCCGTCCTTTGCGGATGACTTTTCTTCCGTTTTCTTTTCCTTTGTGGTTTTTGCCATAAATTCTTCCTGTCAAAAGTTTCGGATACCGCTCTAAACACTAAATAAGTTCGATTTTCCTCAATAAGGTATATACGGGACCGTCCGGTGTCAATTGACTTTTATAGAGACAGACCGCATCGGCTGAAACCTTCGGAATATTGATTTTGGGATAATCCTTCAATATCTTCTGCAACTGGCTGTCCGTATTATCCTTAATTCTCGCTAAAGTAAGATGGGTGCTGAACGGCCTTTTTTCTTTTTCAAAACCAACAGCTTCAAAAGCATTTTCCAAATCGGCGGCAAGAGCTACAATTTCTTCGCTTTGTTTCTCACTGCCGAGCCAAAGCACACTTGCGGGCCTGCCGAAAGTGCCGATGAGAGACAATTCAAAATCAAAGGATTTTTTATCGCCGCAAGCTATTTCAAGTGCGCTGTTAATCTCATCAATTTTGTTTTCATCCGCTTCGCCGAGGAATTTAAGCGTAAGATGCATAACATCAGGCGAGACCCATTTCAATCCTTTTTGATTCTTTAGTCTGTTTTTGAGCTCCTGCTGTAATTTCGCAACAGCTTTGCAGACATTATCCTTAATATCAATCGCAATAAATAATCTCATAACGTTCACCAAAGAAGTAAGGAAGTAAAGAAATAAGGAGGTAAGGAATAACCGCTCCATAACTGTCGCGGTTCTGTTGCGTTCCTTACGTCCTTACTTCCTTATATCCTTATCTCCTTTCAAAATTCCATCATTTTGCGAAGCTGGTCAAGACGGGCATCTATGGCGCTTCTGCTGACGGAAGCAATAGCCGAGAGCGAAAAGCCCTCGATAACCAGCGAAGCGGTTACTATTCCATAAGCAATGGCAGTCCTGAGATATCCTGTATCCGGCTTGCCAGCACTGGCCAGATAACCCATAAGAGCGCCTGCAAAGGCATCGCCGGCGCCTGTCGGGTCTTTGACATTCGTTGTCGGATACGCCGGCAGCGAAAAGAAATTTCCGTTTTTGTCCAATGAAATTACTCCGTGAGAGCCTTTCTTGATTATTATTATCTTAGGCCCCATTTTCTGCAGTTCCTGCGCCGCCGGTGCAAGGTGGTCAATCTTTGTCAGCATTTTCGCTTCGCCATCATTGAGTATCAGGGCATCTATGCGACTCATCAGCTTTTTCAGCTCCTCTGCCTGATTTTCAATCCAGCAGTTCATAGTGTCGGCAGCGACAAATTTAGGGCCTTTGAGCTGGTCGAGAAGCTGAATCTGCAGCGACGGGTGTGTATTTGCGAGAAAAACAAATTCGCTGTCCCTGAAATGCTCCGGCACTATCGGCGGCCTTTCGGCAAGGACATTCAACTGCACCGCATCGGTCAGGGCCTGACTCATATCGCCCTGATAAGAGCCTTTCCATCTGAAAGTTTTACTCCCGCCGCGAACCTCAAGACCTGAAAGGTCAACATTCCTGCCCGCAAAAACCTTTGTTAAATCAAACGGACAGTCGTCGCCGACAACACCGACAAACCGCACCGGTGAAAAGAAACTTGCAGCCATACTGAAATAAACAGCGGAACCGCCGAGACAGCTTTCACTTTTGCCGAACGGCGTCGTTACCGTGTCAATTCCTATCGAACCTGTTACCAATAGAGACATTTTATCTTCCTTTAATATCAAAAGTTAAAAATTAAAAATAAAAACTACATATAAAAATTCAAAATTATTTCTTGCCTTTTAATGTCAGAATACTTGAGCCGAAGATGTTAGAAATTTCGCACAGCTCTTTTAAAAACCATTCTGCCTTGTCTGGTTTTATTCGTTTGCTATCTCTCAAAAGCGCCAGCCAAACTTTACTTTCATTGGCAGATTTCATGGAAATGTGAAAATAATTTGTAAAATCTTTTTTACTACTCGCAGATTGTCCTTCAACGTAATTCGCTAAAATGCTCGTTCCGCTTCTTAATAACTGATCGCCCAGACGTTTTGATACATTATCATTAGGAAGTCGATCAAGTAATTCGATAAGGCGCAACGCAAAATCATAAAGGCGTCTTTTAAAATCATTTTTAAATTTTTCTTTGTCGCTTTTCATTTTTATATTTTATTTTTTATATTCCCAAATTTATCCATCGTTTTGTCAATCCGTTTTATTGTTTCCTCAATACTCAACATATCGACCGAATCAAAAATCGGCAGCGACACTGTTGTGCCGCAGATTGAAAGCCGCAGCGGCTGAGCCACTTTGCCGAGGCCAAGTTTTTTCTCTTCAGCCAATCCCCTTAACATATCTTCAATAGCTTTTTCGCTCACTTCGCCAAGTTTTAATAAGCGATTTTTCAATTCGGCAAGCATCGCAAGTCCTTCGCCGTTGTTTTTGAGCAGGACCTTTTCGACATCTTTTTCGTCATACTCTATTTTACCACAATCAATAAATAAAAACCTGCTTTTTTGCTCAATCTCCATAAGCGTTCGTGCGCCGGTGCCTGCCTTGATTATCCGCAAAAGCAGTTTGCTATCAGCATCGGCGGCAGGAGAATTTGTGCCTTTAAGGAAATCTTTATATCTTTTCAAAAGTTCCTGTTCGCCCAGGAGTTTTATATGTTCCATATTGAACGACAATAATTTTTTGCGGTCGAACAGGCTGTTTGTCTTATTAAACCGCGATGGGTCGAAGGTGGCGATTAGCTCCTGCATTGTTAAAATCTCTTTTTCAACGGGCGGATTATAGCCTAAAAGTGCCAAAAAATTGACGAGAGATTCGGGAATGTAGCCGCTTTTGAAAAAATCGACAATGTTTACTTCGGGCAACTCGATATTAAGAAGCTCGGCCATCGCATCAATGGCGGGCTGGTCCGGTATTGCATCTCCGGTGAGAAATTCCTCAAGCTGGCTGGTAGAAATCCCGCCGATGACGGCAAGCTCTTCCATATCCAAATTTTGCGCCTTTTTTATCGCTTCTTTAAGAACTTTGGCCCTGTCGCGTTTTGACATTTTTCCGCCGCCTTCGCTGACGGTAACGGACATATGGGCATAGACCGGAGTTTTAAAGCCAAATGCTTTCTGCAGCGCGATATGGCCGGGTGTGTTCATCAGATGTTCCTGCCCCCTAAGAACGTGCGTAACGCCCATAAGCTCATCGTCAACCACACAGGCGAAATGATAAGTCGGAAAGCCATCGCTTTTTAGAATGATAAAATCGCTGAGTCCGGAGCCTGAAAATTTAACCTGGCCGCGAATACAATCATCCACAATGATTTCTTCATCGCTCATACAGAATCGCACCGCGACAGGTTTGCCCTGCGAGCGGGCTTGCTGGACCTGGCTGCTGTCTGGAAACTTAGCGGGCCGGGGATAAAGAAAATTTTTCTTTTGCGCAGCGGCTTTTTTGCGCATCTCTTCTAATTCTTCAGGAGTATCGAAACAATAATAAGCCTTTCCCTGTTCGATGAGCTGGTTGACATATTTTTAGTATATTTCTTTTCG
>JBAVNP010000188.1:0-8690 GCA_049691175.1 Sedimentisphaerales bacterium | reverse complement strand
TCGCCCAAAGATATATCGGAGTTTTCTTGTCCGATATTTGTTATAGGACCTATTAGAGACTCCAGTCCCCTGCCGAGATGTTTTGGTTTTTCCTTTTTTGGGGTTGTCATATACAGCTCCTTTTTATAGACTTGTTCATCCTTGTAAAAGTTAATTGTCGCAGTTTTCGCCTTCGTCCCTAATGGACTATGGCGGACAAGTTAGCAGGTTTATTTCAGCTTTTCCAGCAAAAAATACCAATTGTTTCACGTGAAACACGTAATTTTGCCAAAATAGTAGAAAATCAAGCAGGCTAACAGTGTATAAGGAAGAAAATTGGATGAAGAAAGCAGGAGGTAAAAAGTAACTGCCTAGTTTATAATTTCCTGTTCCACGTGAAACTTTTTCTATGCGCCGTTGTGAAATTAATCCGGGAACTTGAAACCGGATGAATCAAAATTCAAAGATGCTTGATAATAGTTGGTAAAGCGAAACTAATAGTTGGTAAAGCAAAAGCGGTTCGGTCGAATTAATTTTTTCATTTTTGTGATACTTGTCCGCTTGAGGTGAATTTGATTTTGTTGTATCATTAACAAACACATTTTGTTTATCTCATCGGCAGGGGGGCGGCAAAAATCATTAGACCGCACGTCTTAGTTTTGATAAACTTCCTGCATAGATTTTTTATTTAAAGGAGTAAGAATATGATTACGCCGCTTGAACAGTATGACCCGCAGATGTGCGAATTGTTGCGGCAGGAAGCCGCCCGGCAAAGTGCCTGCATTCGTCTCATCCCATCGGAAAACTATGTCTCCAAAGCAGTTATGGCCGCAACGGGAAGCTGCCTGACCAATAAATACGCCGAGGGCTATCCCGGCAAACGCTATTATGAAGGCCAGCAGATAACTGACCTTGTGGAATCTATTGCTATTGAAAGGGCCAGGAAGCTTTTCAAGGCCGACCACATAAATGTTCAGTCTCATTCCGGTGCAGTTGCAAATCTGGCGGCTTACAACGCAGTTGCCGCAGTGGGCGACACGATTATGGGTCTTGCGCTTCCGTATGGCGGGCATTTAAGTCACGGCTGGAAGGTAAGTTTCACCAGCAAAGTTTTCAATTCGGTAAGTTACGAAGTTGACCCCGAGACAGGGCAGTTCGATTTCAATAAAATTGAAGAACTTGCAAAACAGCACAAACCGAAAATTATCATCACCGGCGCAAGCGCTTATCCGCGAAAAATTGATTTCAAAACTTTCGGCGAAATTGCAAAGCGCGTCGGTGCATATCACCTCAGCGACATCGCACATATCAGCGGTCTTGTTGTGGCAGGGCTTCATCAAAGTCCCGTTCCGTATGCTGACATCGTTTCAACAACAACGCACAAAACACTCCGCGGCCCGCGCGGCGGAATGCTGATGTGTACAGCCGCACTTGCCGATGCGATTGACAAGGCGGTATTTCCCGGTCTGCAGGGCGGGCCGCATATGCATACGATAAGTGCTTTGGCTGTCGCGCTGAAGGAAGCCGATTCGCCGGAGTTTGTTGCTTATGCCAAACAGATTATCAAAAACGCGAAGGTTCTTTCCGAAACTCTTATGGAAAAAGGATTCAAACTTTTCAGCGGCGGCACGGACAATCATCTTATTCTTATTGACCTTCGCAGCAAGGGAATCCCGGGCAAGAAACTTTCAAAAGCTCTCGACAGGGCGAGGATTGAAACGAATTACAATACGATTCCAGGCGACCCCGCGAAGCCGTTTAATCCGAACGGCCTGCGCATCGGCACACCTGCCGTTACGACTCGCGGAATGAAAGAAGAGCAGATGAAAATCATCGCTTCGCTGATAACCAAAGTTGCCGAGAATATCGACAACGAGGAAATTATCGCGCAGGTCGGAAGAGAATCGCTGCTTTTATGTTCGCAGTTTCCTGTGCCGGAACATTTCATAATACCGAATAATAGTGGGAGGGTGCGTTAATGAACCCAAAAATTAAAAGTATTTTTCAGGATAATCAGGTTGCTGAGAAAATAAAGAAAAAGCTGCCTGTTCTTTTTTCTATCGCCGAGCTTGAATGTTCGCGTGCTGGCAGAGTGGGTATGGAAGTTGGTTCGCTTAGAGAAAAAATTCTTGTTGCGATGTTAATCCATTTCTTTGGTAACGAAAATGTAGAAACAGAAATCCCTATCACAAAATCAGAGGTTGATGTAAAAGTTTTTGATACCCCAATTTCCATCAAGACGGTCACAACCAAAGGCAGAAGTTTGGGGAGCGTTAAAATTATTTGGACGGTCGATGCAAAAAGTTCGCTAAATTTCAGGGAGAATTATCATCCGAGCTGTGATTTACTGCTTGTAAAAATCAAGTGGGGCAACACGGGGAATCTTTTTTATATTCCTTTGGATGTTCAACAAGAAGTGTTCAGTTGTATAGGCAGAAATCAATATATCACACTGCCCAAACCAATGACAAATCCACGAGGCGCTACATTTGCCTCTTCCGCCTTAAAAGAAATTATTGAAAATAAACAAACAATAAATCTTGAAATTTTCTGGAAAAAGCAGGAAATTGTCTATGAAACATACAAAAGATGGACAGATATGTGGGAGGAGGAATAAATCTATGAAAACAGGAACAAAAACAAGCAGTTTTGGCACGAACGGACGAATTAACCATGATTCCAGTAGCTTTTATAATTCCAAACTTTATTCTAACCTACAGGTTCGTAAAACAGACGAAAAAAAATGCAAGGCTAATGTTATTTCTGAAAAAAATTTAAATAAAATCTATGCTGGTTCATCCGAAAAAATGGTTGAATTGCCGGATAATTCCATTCATTTAATGATTACATCACCGCCTTATAATGTCACGAAAGAGTATGATGACAATCTTACCCTTGATGAGTATTTACATCTTTTGAAAAATGTCTTTGCAGAAACTTATAGGGTTCTTGTTGACGGCGGAAGGGCATGCATTAACGTTGCCAATATTGGCAGAAAACCCTATATTCCTTTATCTGACCATATTTCAAGGATGATGACAGACATCGGTTTTAATATGAGGGGGGAAATTATATGGAACAAGGGGTCGGGGGCAGGAATTTCAATGGCTTGGGGAAGTTGGATGTCTGCATCAAATCCAGTTCTCAGGGATGTTCACGAATATATACTTATATTTTCAAAAGGAGATTTTAAGCGAGAACGCTTCCATAAAGAAAACACAATAGGCAAAGAAAACTTTATGGAGTGGACAAAATCGGTTTGGACAATGAATACGGAATCTGCACGTCGAGTGGGTCATCCAGCACCGTTCCCTGAAGAATTACCTTATAGGTTGATACAGCTTTATTCATTCAAAGATGATATAATTTTAGACCCATTTATCGGTAGCGGCACAACAGCCGTTGCAGCTTTAAAAGTTGGCAGAAAATATGTTGGCTACGATAATAATCCCGAATATGTAAAAATTGCGGAAAAAAGATTAAAAAAAATTAAAGAACAAATTTGTTTTAACTTCGCTTAAATACTCTTACAGATATTTTCGTTGACGGAACAGCAAAATGAGTACCGGTAAACTCAAAACGGCCTGCCTCGGGCTGGGCAGGGGGGCCGACGAGCTTCTTTCTTTCGCCTGCTCGACGGAACTCTACCAGATTATCGCAGTCGCCGACAGCAACCTGGCGACAGCGGAGCGAGTCGCTCAAAAATACAATGGTTCGGCTTCGCTCACCACAGGCTGTGCCGCCTTTGACGATTATAGACAGTTCATCCTGCAAAATAATGCTGATGTTCTTATAGTTGCCGAGCCGCTTTACAGGTGCGCTGAATTTGTCAAGACCGCGATAAACAAAAAATTTCATATCCTCAAGCTCATCCCGACAGCGGCGAATTTTGAGCAGGCCGCCGAGTTTATAAATCTTGCCGAGAAAAACAATGTAAAATATGTTACCGCCTGTCCGGCGAGATTTGCGCCGGGTTTTGAGCGGTTGAGCGACTATTTGAAAACCGTTGACCGGCGGCAGTTTTATTTTATCAATGCCTGTGCATTGTTCGGCAGCGATTTCTTTCAGCCTATCGTTTCGCACGCGCAGGCCGACAGGAAACTGTCCGGCGGGGGGGTTTTGCTTAACGATTGCTTCGGGCTGCTCAGCCTCATTGTCGAAAATTTCTCTCTTCCGCAGCAAATTTACGCTCTGTTAACCAATCAAAGCCCCGACAGAAAAGCAAAACAATATCTCGGCGAGGATACTGCGGCCGTATCTCTTGTTTTCGCGGACGGCCTGATAGGCACTTTTCTTGCCGCTCAGCATACCGGCACTGCGGTTGCGGCGCCGATAAGAATTTATGGAGCCGGGCAGAATATTGTTGCGACACCCAATCGGCTCGCGGTCTACGACGACAAGGATACTTTAATCGTGGAAAATAAATACCCGCTCAAAAGTGAAAAATGTATAACGGAAATGTTCATAGATTTCGGCAGGGCACTGCTTGAGCCGGATAAATACAAACTGCGAAACAGCTGGCGTCTCGACCTTGCGACGATGGCGTTTATCGAAGCTGCTTATTTAAGCTCAAAAACCGGTACGCCCGAATCGCCCCAGAAATTCTTCGAAATATCCGAAAAAGAAAAATCCCCATTCGCCTGACACTTATGAAATTCAATACAAAATTTCTTCTCCTGTGTTTATTTGCTGCAGCAATTTTCATCGGCGGCTGTGCCGTCGTCAGACCCGCGGCCGGCAGGGCGGCAATCAAATGTTCCGCGCCTGTTAAAACCTGCATCGCCGGAGCCTCCGTTAAAGGCAAATCAATCAAATATACAAAATTAGGCGACGGTCTGAATGCCACTCTGCTTATCGGCTCAATCCACGGCGATGAACAAGCGGGCGCCTCTCTGCTTGACAGATTCTGCGATTATCTGAAAAAAAACCGTCATCTGCTTTGCGGCAAAACCGTTATAATTGTGCCGATTGTCAATCCGGACGGGTTTGCCGGAAAAACACGTTTCAACGCAAACAAAATTGACCTTAACAGGAACTTTCCTGCCGACAACAGAATAGATGACGCCAACAATGGATATTTCGCGCTAAGTCAACCGGAAAGCTGGAGCCTTTATAAGATAATCAATACTTATAAGCCGAATAAAATCCTCACATTTCACGAAACATTAGGCTGCATTGATTATGATGGTTCGGCATCGCAAATAGCAGACAGGCTCGCCGGCAAATGCAAATTGCCTGTTCGAAAATTGGGCGCCAAACCCGGCTCTCTCGGTTCTTATGCCGGCCAGACGCTTAATATCCCGATAATTACTATTGAACTTTCTGAAGAAGATTCGAGATTGTCCCCAGAAAAGCTCTGGAACAATTATAAGGATATGCTTCTGACGTGTATCGACTTTTGATTGTGTCTCTATATCAGTTACCGGCTATTCTTGCCTCAAGCAGTCGCTGGACGTGTTTTAAAACTCTGTGAGCATCTTCCGTATCAGGTAAAAATGCTGCCATTTGTTCAAGCAATTTTCGTTTCTTTATTTCTTTGAGTGTCGGCACGAAGTTCACATCCACTATCCAGCCAAGCTGCCCAATTATCATATCATTGAGCGTTTTGAAATCTTTATAATTAATTGTCTTATTGTCGAGAACGGCCTGGATAATTCGTTTTGAATATTTATTTTCCGCAGAAAAGCCCATAATTCCGAGATACTTCTGCGGGTTTTTTCGCAAATCGCCGAGCCAGTTAATCATCACAAGATAGATATCGAGCTTGTCGGCATCGCGCACTAATTTTGCAATAAATTCCGTTTGCTCATCAAGATTCTTCGGCAGCTCTTTTTCGCCGTGAAATCTTATTGCCTTTTCGATAATTTCTTTTTCCCGTTGCGAAAGACAATCGAGGACTTTATTTTCGGCAAGAACTTTCAGGGCGAGCAGACTGTGATTTTCAGTTCCGACGTCATTATAGGATTTATATTTCATAAACTGCTCGAACCTGCCGACATCGTGAAACAGCACCGCTGTTTCGGCAAGCATCTTGTGATTATCGTCTATCCCGAGTTCTTTGGCTATCAGTTGAAGGTCGATACACATTCTGCGGGTATGGTCATCCTTGAGTTTGATACTCTCGTTTGTCATCGCATCATCGCCGTAAAAGGTCGCCGCGTAGTCATCAAACCATTTCTTAAACTGTTCAAGTTGTTGTTTCGTCATAATTTCTTTCGCTGATAAAACCACTAATTTACCCCAAAAGAGGCGTTATCTCCACCGTTTAGCTTAAAAAATCTTGCACATATACCCTTTTTCTTTTAAACTATGCCGGATTGAGTTTAAAAAATAAGGAGGTTCAAATGCCTACTGTTAAAGATGTTATCGTCAAAAAGCCGACCAAGGAAGAGATAACGGAATGCAAAAGCTGGCCCATCTGGACCTGTGAAAAAAGTACTTTCGACTGGGATTACACGCAAAAAGAAACCTGCCTGATTTTGCTGGGCAGGGTGACGGTGAAAGACCGTCCCGGTAATGGGACAGTCTCGTTTGGCCCCGGCGAGCTTGTTATTTTCCCCAACGGCCTCAAGTGCACCTGGCAGGTCAGCGAAGCCGTAAAAAAGCACTACAACTTTGAATAAATGAATAAAAAAGTCGCATCCGGCCGATTTGGACACGGTCACAGCACCGTTTTGTCCGCTAAGGACAACCCTGCCGGAGGCGACTGCAAAAAGTATCCACTTTTTACACTATCACCTGCGTAGAAATCCTATCCACAATTATCCGCCGCCAGTGCCAGCTGTATGGCAGTATGTAGCAAAAAAGGCCGGGGTTAACCGGCCTTTTGAGGTTCTGGAGCAGCAGGGCGTTCTTATTTTACTTCGTCGTCAATCCACTGGCAAACTTCTTTTACATCCTTCAGCGTAATATCGCCCATATGCGCGATTCTGAAGGTCAGGTCTTTCAATTTGCCGTAGCCGTTGCCGAAAATCGTGTTGTGCTTGGCTTGGACAGCTTTTATAACATCGCCGACAACAATGCCTTTTGTATTCTTTATTGTCGTCAGTGTATTTGATGCGTATTTTTCTTCGCAGAACAGGCCGAATTTCTGTTTTGCCCAGCTTCTTAAGAAATCGCCCATCGCCTTATGTCTCTTCCAGACATTTTCCATGCCTTCCTTGACTAACTTATGACATTGATAATTCAGCGCCATAATATGCGGAATGGCAGGGGTGGTCGGGGTCTGGTCTTTTTCCGCGCTCTTTGCGAATTCCTGGAAATCGAAATAGTATCCCCGGCCGGTAACTTTCTTGCTCTTTTCCATAGCGCGTTTGCTGACCGCGAAAACTGCCAATCCCGGCGGAATCGCAAATGCCTTCTGGACTGATGCGAACGCGACATCCCAGCCGAGCTGGTCGAAATGCATAGGCAAACCGACCATTGCGCTCACCGCATCGACAAATACCAGCACGTCCGGATATTTCTTTTTCATCATATCCGCGATTTCATAAACCGGATTCGTAAGGCCGGTGCTGGTCTCGTTATACATCAGTGTTATCGCTGAATATTTGCCTGATGCGAGTTTCTTGTCTATCATATCCGCCGTTGTAGCCTGGCCCCATTCGACTTTCAGCTCATCAACGTTTCTGCCGCAGCTTCTTGCTACGCTTGCCCATTTATCACTGAATGCACCGCACATCGTGGCAAGCACTGTTTCGTTGTGGTCAACGCAATTTCGGATACTGCCTTCCCAGATACCTGATGCGCTTGATGTGCTTAAAAAGACATTCTGCTCAGTAAACAGAATTTTCTTCAGCATATCCACAGTTTCTTTGTGCAGCTGTGCATACTCTTTGCCTCTATGGCCCAGGGTATATCTGCTTAACTGCTGTAATACGTCGGGCAGGACATGCACAGGCCCGGGTATAAACAACCTCGGCGGGTTTTTCCAGTCAACCATCTTTTTACCTCCAAAAAATAACCACTGATTTCATATTTTACTTTTTAATATAGCCACTGATTTCACAGATTAACACTGAATTATAAAACCATTCTTTTTACCTGAACAGAACGGCCAAAATTTAATATTAAACCGACTTCCAAACCAGAAGCCTTTAAATAATTCAAAAGTTGTGCCTCAAACAAGGTATTATATTTATCTGCCGCTTTTATTTCGACAATTACTTTATTCTCGACAACCGCATCTGCGAAAAATTGACCTACTATTTAATTTTCATACTTAACATCAAATTGTTTTTCAGGCTCTACCAGGAAATTTTTCTTTCTAAGTTCTATCACAAGAGCATTATGATATACCTTTTCAAGATATCCATAACCAAGCGTATTGTGAACGGTATGCGCCGCATTGATTATTTGGCTGGTAATATCCTGATGTTTGTAATCTTCGAACATATCTTATTAACCTGTGAAAATCTGTGTTCATCTGTGGCTAAAATTCATAGTTTATTTATTGTTAATCCAGAAAATATTTTCGGATAGAAGAACGTCGATTTCTGCGGCATTTTTTCATTGGCCGCCGCGACCTGTTTAACCTGTTCGGCCCTGGTCGGATTCATAAAGAACAGTATCTGTTTTTCGCCGCTGTCCACCTTTGCCATCGCTTCATCTGCCGCGCTGCCTACATCCTTTATATACTCGATATTCGTCTCGCCCGCAAGCTGAGCATCGCCAATTCCAAGCAATCCTTCTAAAATCAGCTTGTGCAGTAC
>JBAVNP010000187.1:0-3374 GCA_049691175.1 Sedimentisphaerales bacterium | reverse complement strand
GCCTTAAACGACTCGCACATTTCGATTATATTGAAAACCAGTTTAAACGCTCCGTCCTCATCGACGCCAAGGCCGATTTGCTCGTATATGGTATGGGCGAACTTGCGATTCTTGAAATCGCGAGAAGACTCGATAGCGGCGAGTCTATAAGAGAGCTTACAAAAATCCGCGGCACTGCATATCCGGTTTTTAAAGATGTCAAACCTCCTGCCGGCGCCGTTGAGCTGCCATCGTTTGAACAGCAAAAAGAAAATCCGCAATTGGCGATGGACGCCCAGATAAAATATCAGCGGCAGATTTACAATGATGGTAAACCTGTTATTCAGCAGCAAGAAGGGGGCCCCGCGATAGTTGTAATGCCGCCTGCGGAAGAACTTGACGAAAAAACAATAGATGAAATTTATGCCCTGCCTTTTAGCAGACGGTGGCACTGGAAATACGACAAACTCGGCGGCGTTCCCGCTTTGGAGCCGGTGCAGTTTTCGATAACAACGCATCGCGGCTGCTTCGGCGGATGTTCGTTCTGCTCGTTATATTTTCATCAGGGTAAACAAATATGCAGCCGTTCAATCGGCTCGATACTCGATGAAGCGGAAAGGTTGAGCAGAGATAAACAATTTCGCGGCACTATAAGCGATATCGGCGGGCCTACGGCAAATATGTATGGTATGAGTCCCGTTAGAGACGAGGCATTTGTGATGCCTGACGGCCGACAAGGGCGGCCTGTCTCTAACGGGATGAACTGCTCAAACGCGAAAACCTGCCGGCGGAATAGCTGCCTGTTCCCAACGCCCTGCAAATTTTTAAAGGCGGATTTTACGCAGATTATGAAAATGATGGATGCAATCCTGAAATGGAGCAGGGCGGACAAGAGGAAAATAAATGTTTATGTCGCATCCGGCGTCAGGCACGATTTGGCTCTGCTTAATACCGATTATATTAATCTGCTGACAAGTCATTTTGTAGGGGGGCATCTGAAAGTCGCGCCGGAACACTCCTGCCCGAAAGTTTTGGCCCTTATGGGCAAACCGCCGATAGAGGTATTCGAGGAATTTGAGAATAGATTCGAGGCAGCCTCCCGAAAGGCCGGCAAGAAGCAGTATTTAGTGCCGTATTTTATAAGTTCTCATCCCGGCTGCAGTGCCGACGACGCGACGAAACTGATGGAGTATCTGGTGAAAAGGAATTGGCGATTGCTGCAGGTTCAGGATTTCACGCCCGTGCCGCTTACGCTTTCAACGGCGATGTTCGTTTCGGAAAAAGATTCGAAGGGCAAAAAGATATTTGTTCCAAAAGGCCATAGCGAAAAGAAGCTGCAGTTTGCTCTTTTGCAGTATCAGGAGCCGGCCAATCGAAAATTGCTTATAAATTATCTGTCCTCAAAGGGGAGAAAAGATTTAATCGCAAAGTTGCGAAAATAGAAATCTGAAATCTACCAATTTGCCACGAATAAACACGAATCCGCCTGCGGCGGACAAGTTTTATTCACCACCGAGCCACAGAGAACATCCGCCGTCGCCAAGGGCTATGGCGGGACAGGCAGAGCGACACAGAGAGTTTAGACACGGATTAACACAGTTGTTTCAACAAGTCCATTTTGCAAATGGCCTTTTACTCAAAGCAGTAAGCCGTACTCGAAATACATTTCTGCGTTCAGCTTTCCTGCTTTGCGTTACGGCACAATAAAATGTGCCTCGTTGAAACAAAACACGGATTTCTCACCACTTCCATGAAGGCAGTCTTAAAGCAATTAGGTTAACAGCCTTGCTGAAACATAAAATTACACCAATTCTTTATATATAGGAAGATGAGGAGAAAAGATTTGATTACCAAGGTCAGACAGCATAATAAATAGGTGCGGGATTGCCCTTGCTTATATAAGCTTTTCTCGCTATAATTGCCCCCGACTTCCTTGAGGAGCAACAATGAACCAGTTAATGAAGTACTCGCAAATAAAACTCAAATAATTGGCCGTAGAGGACAATGCTATGTGGAAAAAGATTGGATGGATTGTTCTGTACCTTGTAATTGGTTGTGTCTTGGGTGGTATTCTAAGCATGGCTTATTTGGGACATAACTTGGCTACAGGTATGTTCATGCTTCAGGAAAAAGAAATCTTTAACATAGGAGAAGCTACTAAGGAGGCATATTATAATGAGTCAAATGAAGTGGCCGTTTGGGCATTAGAGAACTATGTCAAGATATTGAATGAGCTAAAAAAAGAGCGTAGTCCTGCAAAAACTAAAAATCCTTATTTTATCCTTTCTCCGGATATAGATTTGGTATTTACACATATAAGACTTGGGAAACTATATAAGCAGATGGGTAATGCTGAAAAGTCCTCGTATCATTTTGAGCAGGCAATATCTTATAGCAAGTATACCCCATTGAAATCTATCAATACAGAAGAAGATTGTTTAAGGATATTAGGCGCTTTAGATAAAGCACCGAATAAATAGTGGCTGTTTATTTTTTCCTCGTCCCGAATTAATATCGCGTCGCGGTCGTTATTTAGCCCGCCTGCCTGCCGGCGGGTTCCGTTCCTAAGGGGCTTGTCATTCTTACACACTGGTAACTGGTTTTGCTCCTTGACAACAAATGTTCGTGTAAATATATTGTTGTCTATGCCGGAACAGGTAAAAAAAACTCTTGTCCTTTCGATTTATTTCGCCTTAGCAGTCAGCACCTTGCTGGTCTTTTGGCAGGTCAGGAATTTCGATTTTGTCAATTATGACGATAATGTTTACGTATATGAAAATCCCCACGTTTTAAACGGCATAACCGGCGACGGCATCATCTGGGCATTTACCACTGGCCATGCGGCAAACTGGCACCCTTTGACCTGGCTGTCGCTTATGCTCGATTGTCAATTGTTCGGTGCCGACGCAGGCAGGATGCACCTTATAAATGTCTTTTTCCACCTTGTCAATACCTTACTGCTTTTTACAGTTCTTAAAAAAATGACCGGCTCACTGTGGCCAAGCGCCTTTGTCGCCGCCGCCTTTGCACTTCATCCGATGCATGTCGAATCGGTTGCCTGGATAGCAGAACGAAAGGACGTATTAAGTACTTTTTTTGGGATGCTTACGATTTTAGCGTATGTGCGATATGTCAGCCGGCCCAGTGCTGCGCGATACCTGCTGATATTATTAATGTTCGCTTTGAGTCTTATGGCCAAGCCGATGCTCGTTACGCTGCCGTTTCTGCTCCTGCTGCTTGATTATTGGCCGTTGAACCGTCTTATGCCGCAGACCGGCGAATCTGTTGCCGCTTCTGATAAGCCACAGCCTCTTTATCGCATTGTACTCGAAAAGGTTCCTTTTGTTGTTTTTTCTGTAATTTCAAGTGTTATAACTTTTTTAGTGCAGCGAAGC
>JBAVNP010000186.1:0-2014 GCA_049691175.1 Sedimentisphaerales bacterium | reverse complement strand
CCACGAGGAACGATGTTCGGAGAAGGCTTGTTTTTCTGGAAGACTACAATATCGATATCGCCAGATATTTGGTCCAGGGTGTCGATATCTGGCTCAATAACCCGCGCGTGCCTATGGAAGCATCGGGTACGAGCGGTATGAAAGCCGCTATTAACGGCGCACTAAACGTCAGCACCCTCGATGGATGGTGGTGCGAAGGTTACAGCCTGAATGATGGATGGGTGATAGGAGCAGGAGAGACTTATGACGATTACGATTACCAGGATAAGGTGGAATCAGAAGCGGTGTTTAATCTTTTTGAAAATGAGATAATCCCACTATTCTATACCCGCTCGGCGGACCATCTGCCAAGGGCGTGGATTCACAGGATGAAAAATTCGATAAAATGGATAGCGCCGCGATTCAATACCCATAGAATGGTAGCTGAATACACCAGCCGATTCTACAAGCCTGCGGCACAGACGTGGCTTTCGTTCGTGGAATCAGGAATGACAAAAGCAAAAAATCTCGCGGCCTTCAAGAACAGAGTCAGACAAGAATGGAACAATATAAAAATAGAAGATGTCGATGTGCAAACAAGAGAAGGTAAAGCCACTGTGCCAGTTAACGGCAACGCGGCATCGCTTACGGTCGGGACGGAATTGCAAATAACGGCAAATGTGCGGCTGGGAGGATTAAACCCCAACGATGTCGCCGTGCAAATATATCACGGAGCAGTAGATTCGTGGGGGAATATCAGCCAGGGCAGCATAAAAGATATGGAATATGCCCAGGCGGGCGGCTCGACCGCACTGGCCGAAGTCAAAAAGGAAGGTTCATACCAGTTCAACGGGACAATAAAATGCGCCCGCAGCGGGAAATGCGGTTTTGCGCTGCGAGTTCTGCCGAAACACGAAGACCTCGTCGAAGCCTACGAGCCGGGGCTGATTACGTGGGAGTCAGTAAACGGAGACGGGAAGTAATTAGTCGCTCGTCGTTAGTTGCCGGCAATAGAACTTAGAACACAGAACACAGAACTCAGTAGACAGAATAAAATCCTAAATTCGAAAATCGAAATTCGAGACAAATTCTAAATCCTAATATCTAAATCCTAAACAAATCCGAATCACCAAAATTCAAATGCTCAAAACGGCTGTTTTAGGCTGAAAAATGATGCTTGATAACTATCAAGCAAAGGTGAAAAAAAACGACATAATTTAAGATTGGGGATTTAAAATTTAAGCAATTTGACTTTTGATTAAGTCTGGCGATAAATCGGGAGATTTGAGCCTTCGCACCTTTGTGCGGCGGCAGCAGTAGCGAGAAATTAGCACTTGATAACTATCAAGTAAAGGTGATATTGTCGTGCGATATTTATAAGGTGAAAAATGATACTTGACAATTATCAAGTAAAGGTGTTATTATCAGTTGTTATCATAACGATATTTATGAGGTGAAATATGATAATGGAAGAAATCAGGAAGTATATCAAAAGAGGGCCGGTAAGCCGTTACCGTATCTGCAAAGATACAGGATTAGACCAGGCGGCACTTTGCAGGATAATGCAAGGCAAAAGCTGCGATGTCAAAACTGCCGACAAACTGCTGAAATATTTTGACCTTAAAATAGTGTACAAATATAGTTAAATTAATCAATTAAAAGACACCAACCCCGAAATCAGGGTAAAAAACGATGCTTGATAACTATCAAGCAAAGGTGAAAAAAAACGACATAATTTAAGATTGGAGATTTGGGATTTAAGAAAAATAGCCGCCTAAAGGCGGCCGAACCCTGCCAAGGTATTGGCAGGGCTAACCCGCTCGGCCGTTTTAGGGTGAAAAATGATGCTTGATAACTATCAAGCAAAGGTGAGGGAGAGATAAGAGTTTTTAGTTTTTAATTATTAGTTTTGAGTTAAAAGACTTTACTTGATAACTATCAAGCAAAGGTGAGGGGGAGAGGCAGAGTTTTTAGTTTTTAATTATTAGTTTTGAGTTAAAAGACTTTACTTGATAACTATCAAGCAAAGGTGAAG
>JBAVNP010000185.1:0-5323 GCA_049691175.1 Sedimentisphaerales bacterium | reverse complement strand
GTTTATTGGTTTCAGATACCAATCTTCCGCGGCACGATTCTCGACGTAAATCAAATCCAACGTAGTCTTATCTTTGTCGGGTATCGCATAGGTAAATCGCAGGGCATCGAAATAAGCGGTTCTCGCCGCATCTCCCGGGCCTGCATCACACACAAGCCAGCCTTCGCCGAGAAAGATATCCTGTCTGCCGACAACCATTGTCACCGGCATACCGCCAAAATTTCTTACAGTCAGATTAAACTGGTCCCATACAATTTCACTAAAATCTGTCCCTTCGGTTCTTTTTTCTGTAGGAGTCCCATTACCGTTTTTGCGTTCCGGCACATCCCAGACTCTGAACTCCCATGCATATCTAATATTGAAATCCATATCATCATTAATTTTGAACTTCAGCTTCCATCTCATTCGCTGCTGATACCAGTTCCAGCCGCTGTCTCGACGCGTCGCATCGTTATTCAAAGTGTCGAGGTTCCAGCCGTAGGTCCAGCGGACTCTTAAGTCTGCGCCCATTTCCAGCCAGGGTGCGGGATTATGGAACCAGTCTCTGAATTCTTCCAGTCCGGAAGAACCGGTAGCGGGTTCAGGTGGGGGGGTAGTTGTCTGATTAGTTGCGGTGCCTTGAGCTGCCTTTTCCTCCGCTGTCACAAATGTGCACAAAGCCACAGCAATTACAAAGATTCCTAATAACCTCCAAGTGCCTCTTTCCATATTTTTCTCCCTAAAAAACGGTTAGTACATCTTTGTTTTTAAACTGCTATTTCCTGATAGACTAAATATGCTATGTAAAATCTGTCCGATTTCAACAGTTTTTAGCAAAATTTTAGTAAATTCCTTATAGTCCTAAAAAATCCGGTCATTTTCTTCTAAAACACTTGTCAATATGTTCTTTTGAAGGCGGTTGGGTAGCCAAACAGACAATTATCGCTACGATAATTGAAATAGGCAGGGCGACAATAAGCGGGTCCACCGTGGGCCAGTTTGGATAGCCTGCGAGAATACTCGTTTTTCCGCCGGTGATTTTTTGAACAAGACCTATATCGCCCGCTTCCTGAGCTTTTACAAACAGCAGCCAGAAACTGGTTACCACAAAGCCGACTGCTATTGACCAAATAGCAGCTTGTTTCGTCATACGTTTAAAGAACAATCCGCCGATAAATGCCGGCAGAAATGCCGAAGCGCACAGGCCAAAGAAAATCGCCGTAGCTCGTGCGATGATAATCGGACTTTTCTGCGAGAAATAGCTCCATAACACGGCGACAATGATACCAATAATAATGCCGATTCGTGTGATACCAAGTGTTCCGCCGTGTTTTGGTTGTAATTGCTCATAGATATCTCTGCCTATTCCCGCACCGATGGTATGAAACTGGCTGGCCAGAGTGCTCATCGCGGCGGACAAAAGCGTCAGCAGAAATATAATGCCAAACCATTTCGGCATCGCGGATGTTACATACAATGGGATAATCTGGCTGACGTTGTTTTGTGCATAGACTATTGAAATGCTTCTGCCCTGTACGACCGGCACAGTTTGGTCTTTAATTACTATGGCGCCTACAGAATCGCCTGTCAGCCTGACCGGGGCCATTTTCCCTTCGACATCCACCCAGGTACCGGTATCGTCCTTTTTCGTTATCTGCAGAACAGCAAAGCTTTTTTGTTCATCTATTACTTTTGATACTCGTCCGTTCAGCGGCGTACCGTATTTATTGAAATAGACATTTGACAACGCACCAACAGTGAATGCCACGCCTGTCATCATCAGGATAAATACGCCGCCGATAGGTACAGCCCTGTTAAGTTCCCTTTGACTCTTGACCGTCATAAAACGGACAATCAATTGCGGCTGGGCAAGAACGCCGATTCCGACACCCATTGTTATTGTCGTAACAACTGTCCACCAGAGGTCATATTTTTTATCTCCCCAGCCAAACAGCGGCATAGAAGTCCAGCCCTGATGTCCCATATCTCTCAGTTTACCCGGCACAAGCCCCGCCATATCGGTAAGTGCCTGATGGCCCGGCAGGATTCCGCCGACCTTAATATATGCCCAGACAATCAGTATTGCCATTCCAATGAACATTATCGCGCCTTGCAAAGCATCGGTGTACATTACGCCTTTAAGGCCGCCTGTAACGACGTAAGCTGCCGTTATGAGAGCGAAGATGAGCAGGGCAGTCTCATAACTGATGGTAAATTGAGTAGCGATGAATTCAGCGCCGCCGATTAACACCGCCGCAGCGTATAACGGCATAAAGAGAAATATTACAATACCTGCGAAGACCTGGATGAATTTGCTCTGATAGCGGCGTCCGAGAAATTCGGGGAATGTGTGCGCATCGAGATGATGTCCCATCGCACGTGTACGGCCGCCGAAGACTACAAACGCGATGAATATGCCGACGAAGATATTTAACATTGTCAGCCATAGAAGGCTCATCCCAAATAGTCCCGCTGCGCCGCCGAAACCCACGATAGCGCTGGTCGAGATAAAAGTTGAACCATAGCTGAGGGCCATAACGAATGGGTGAGTTTTGCGGCCTGCGACGAGGAAATCCGTTGCGGTTTTTGTGCGCCGAAAACCAAGCCAGCCCAGATAGCCTACAAGCAGGACATATACCAATATGGCTATAATAGTTCCTATATCGAGTGTCGTTTCTGCTAACATAATTTATAACCTCCGGAAAAAATTATTCTCCATAATATTTTCTGTCTCACTCTGCTGACGAGCGAAGAAGAACGTATTTCTACATTTTCTTTTCTGCTTTCTTCTCCTCCTTAGCCCATCGCATATCCTCCTGACTGACATCTGCCTGCCCCTTATTCCATGCAAAGATGCCATAGACAACACACAATAGAGTACTTGCGATACAAAGAATATAAGCTAAAGCTACCCATTTATCCTGCAGACCTAACATAACTGTCTCCTGTTACTAAAATTCTTATTAGCGGTTAAGACGCTACTGATATAGCCTTTTTTATTGGTCCTATAGATATAATTTTCGGTAAATTATCCCCAAAAACAGTAAAAATTGTCCATTTTTTTTGTATACTTCTTTGATAATATTCACATCATTATTGTGTTTTTTTTCACAGTAAACTATAATAGTTCATAACTATTTATTTTCAAAGAAGTTAAAAAAGGAATAGTTAATTTGTTGCGAGTAGTTTTTGAGCGTTTTTGTAGAGGATTTTATTAAGTTTTTTTGTATCTAAGTTGAGATTTGCTAACAGATTAAGTGTTTCTTTCTGACTCCTCCAGGGACTGTCCGTGCCGAAGAGTATGTAATCGGCAGGATGATTCTCGAAAAGTTCCTTCGCTTTTTCTGCCGGCAGATAATCCAACGCGAAAGAAATCTCCATATAAATCTTCTTTCCAATTATCTGTTCGGCCACCTCGTCCCACATTTGCCAGGCTCCGAAATGCGTTGTTATCAGCTTAAGCTGAGGGAATTTTTTCATAACATTTACAATTCTCGCGGGGTCCGCTCTTCTTATATGTTCAAATGCGATATCGTATCCTGTGTGCATAACCAGTATGAGGTTGTTTTTGCAGACCTGCTCATAGTATGAGAGCATTGACTCCTCATCGAGATAGAAATCCTGATAGTATGGATGCAGCTTAATGCCTTTAAGCCCCGATTGCTTTACTTCTCTTATGCGTTCATTTCTTTCTTCGTCGGCGGGATGGACCGAAGCAAATGGTATAATTCTGTCGGATTGTATCTGCAGCGACCATTCGAGAATGGGCTTGAACTGCTTTGGTTTTGTAGCGATAGAGCATATAACGCTTTTTTCAATGCCGACACTGTCCATTGATTTCAAAAGAGATGAAACTGTGCCGTCTGAAAAATATGGAATATCAGGATGACCTTCGGTAAGGGCCTTCATTGCCTTCGGTGCGAGTTCATCGCTGAAGGCGTGTGTATGGAAATCTATAATCTTTTCCTGCATATAAAACCGCTCTTCAGGCGTTTAGGCCGTAGTCTTTCAACAGTTTACGCAGAGTTTCTTTCTGCGAATCATCTAATGGCGTCATCGGCAGCCGCATTTCCTCCGAAGCCATACCCAGCATAGCCATCGCGGCTTTTACCGGTATCGGATTTGTCGCAAGGCTCAACATTGTTTTGGAAAGTTTGAACAATTTGTTGTGCCATTTGCGCGCGGAAACAAAATCGCCTTCGAGAATCAAATCCGTCATCGCTTTTACGTCGGCGGGCACTACATTTGCCACGACGCTGATTACGCCTTTGCCGCCGACGGATGCTATCGGTAATGTCAAAGAATCGTCGCCGGACAGGATTGTAATATCGCAGAGACTTGCTACTTCGCTGGCGAAATCCAACTGGCCGGTCGCCTCTTTTATCGCTACGATATTCTCAATCTTTGCCAGTCTGGCAACCGTGGCCGGAGTCATACCGGCGCCGCATCTACCGGGAATATTGTAAAGAACCATCGGCAAATCGACTTCCTGAGCTATCGTCGCGAAGTGCTGATAAAAGCCTTCCTGCGTCGGTTTGTTGTAATAGGGCGTTACCTGAAGCGAGGCATCTGCGCCAACTTTTTTCGCAAAGGCGGTAAGCTCAATCGCTTCAGCCGTGCTGTTTGAGCCTGTGCCTGCTATTACAGGGATTTTTCCGCCGACTGCTTTTACCACCCGCTCAATGACCTGCCGATGTTCCGGATGGCTCAGCGTCGGCGATTCACCTGTTGTGCCGGTGGGAACTATGCCATCTGTGCCGCTTTTAAGATGAAACTGCACAAGCTCATCGAGCGTATTAAAATCGACTTCGCCGCTGTCGAACGGCGTTATCAAAGCTACCATTGAACCGCTAAACATTTTTGACTCCCGTATTTTTTATTATGTTATTCATTTTCGATTGCACAGTTTGTTTTATTATTTTAGGAAGTAAGGAATTAAGGATGTAAAGAAGTAAGGATTTATCCCGATGAGCCGAATTTTTTTCCTTACTTCCTTATTTCTTTACTTCTTTACTTCCTTTTAACCGCATCAGCAACTCTCAAGTATTCTGCAATATGCCTTCACGGCATTTTCCAGTCCCATATCGAGCGCGTCCGAAATAAGGGCGTGGCCGATTGAGACTTCAAGGACCGGCTTAACATTCTTACAGAAAACGGGGAGATTATCAAGATTTAAGTCGTGCCCTGCGTTTACGCCAAGACCTATTTGGGCCGCTTTTGCCGCTGCCGCTGCGTATTTTGCGGTAAGCTCCTGCAAATTTTTCTTTTCCGCAAAAGCTCTTGCATAAGGCTCGGTATAAAGTTCGATTCTGTCGGCTCCAAGCTGTTTTGCCTTTTCGACAGT
>JBAVNP010000184.1:0-1520 GCA_049691175.1 Sedimentisphaerales bacterium | reverse complement strand
ATTGACCCTGTAATAGTTTTAAATTTTAATTTTCTTCGACAGTTATATCCAGCGACCTGCTGTCAATAACGATAGTATCAACGGGTATTGTTTCTTCGAGCCATTGATTCGCGGATTTTGTAACCATTGAGCGTTTTTCACTGTTCAGGAGTACGGTTTTACTGAGCGGCAGCTGAGGCAATTCCGCCGTTTCGATAGCGATACCGCCTGCGGGCAGAGTCAGAATCAGATGCAAACCGGTTCTTTTTGTGTTGGCGATTTTGTTTATAATGCTTATCAGGCTCGGCAGATTCTCAGGTGTGTATTTATACGGAGCCGCTCTTGTTATAAATTGCACATAATCATCTATGCCGGCAATCGTAAGTTTATAATTGCCCGGCGGGATATTTTCCGGAATGGTTATTGTCTGTGTATAGTTTTTGTGGCCGGTAAGATATGACTCCAGCGAAACCTGCGCTGTTATTATCTGGCCGGGCTTTACCGTTGTATCCGATACGTCAAAGCTCCATATATGAGAGATTGCCGTTTGAGGCAGGATTTTAATCTCGAAATCGAGAGAGGTTATCCGCGGCCTGTCATAAGGGTTATTCAGGATAAGACCCAAAGCGCCGATGCTGTCGGACAGGTAATCATCGAGTTCGGCAAAGCTTGAGAAATTTTCCAGACAGACAGGTTCGTAACCTTCGATGCCGATACGGGCTTTGTATTGTATCGAATGGTCGGCAGGAAGGGGTCCGAGCATTTGGGCTGTCCCTGCCAGGCATATTTTAACCAGAAGCGGCGTAAAAAACCGGTGCGATACAATCTGGCAATTGTATGTTCTTTTTTTATCGTTGAATCGTTCTACCGTCAGCCGCATAGGAATCGTCGCGGCTTTTTTGCCGATTGTGCCGACAACAGCGGTTGACTGGTCGGCATATAAGGCCCCTTTAATGTCGATTGTCTGACCGAATTTGAACGACCTTAAAACGCTGGCTACAACGGTGTGAACGTATCCTGTCCCCATTGGGACATCAATAGGTCCTTCGCCGGTAAAACCATGACCGAATGCGTAAATTTTGTCGCCGACTACTTCAGTAATTGTGCCGATGGCGGCCAGTTCGATATCGCCGTAAACAAGCGGCATGGCGAGTATTCCGCCGGGCTTCATTGAAACATCGGTATATTCGGAAAACTTTCCGGAAGCGCCGACCGATACCGGCAAAAGACCGACAGATTCAAATGCGCCAGCGGAATCAGAGAAAGAAGCTGCCGGCAGAGTAGTGGTTATCGGACAAGGCAGCCAGTTTATGCCGGTATCCCGCGGTTTGTGATTTTCAAAGTTTATTATCTGGCTGTATGCCGTTTTAAGGTTGATAGGTTTTGAAAAATCCAGAGTCGGTGCCAAAGATGTTTTTACAGGCGGCGTATAGGTGCCTGCCTGCAGCATTTCTTCTATGGGGGTTACGCCGTAAAGAGGGTCTTTGCTGAACATCCAGCCAAACGACAGTGCACCGGCAAGCCTGTTATTTATATATACC
>JBAVNP010000183.1:0-2476 GCA_049691175.1 Sedimentisphaerales bacterium | reverse complement strand
ATACAGGGTTGCAGCGAGGCATTTGCTGATTGAACCGCAGTGCGGCTATGAAGAGCTTCGGAGTCTTTTTGAAGATAATTTTGATAATGATGTTAAGGTTTTTAATGAGTATCACGCCCTGCTCGTCCGCACCGGCAAGGAATTCTGCAGGCCGCAGGCCAGATGCGCAGGCTGTCCTCTTGAAAATCTGCCTCACCAGACTGAAATAGAATAATTTAATGAATATTATAAGAAAAAAAATAAAAGTTCAGGGACAGGTTCAGGGTATAGGATTTCGGCCTTTTGTTTACAGACTCGCTGCCCAGTTGAATCTGACGGGTTTTGTCTATAATTACACTCAGGGCGTAATAATAGAAATTCAGGGCGGCAGGGATAATACAGAAAAATTCATCAGCAGACTAAAACAGGGAAATATAGAAATACCTCTTTTGAAAATCACCTCAATGAACGCCTCTGACATTGGGGCAATCGCTGATGAAAAATCTTTCGAGATAAAACAAAGCCAAACGCATGGGACAGTAAGTGCGGAAGTTACCGCTGATATCGCAACCTGCAAGGATTGTCTGTCGGAACTGTTCGACAAAAATGATTTTCGATATCGTTATCCGTTCATCAACTGCACCAACTGCGGGCCGCGATATTCGATAATAAAATCCATACCTTATGACCGGCCGAATACTACTATGGCGGAATTCTCAATGTGCGGCAGATGTAAAGAACAATATGAAAATCCGACAGACAGACGATTTCACGCTCAGCCCGTTGCCTGCCCCGTATGCGGCCCGAAAATAAGACTTTGCGATAACAAAGGAAATGAAATAGAAAGTGATTGCGATAAAGTTATTAAAGAGACAGTTCGACTTTTATCGGCTGGAAAAATTGTCGCAATCAAAGGGCTTGGCGGTTTTCACCTGGCCTGTGATGCTGAAAATGACGAGGCGGTAAAACTGCTCCGATTGCGTAAAATGCGCGATTATAAGCCATTTGCGATGATGGCGGCCGATATCGATAAAATCCGGCAGTTTGCTTATGCCGATAAAACAGCGGAAGCAATTCTGAAAAGTCCGCAGTCTCCAATCGTGCTTTTGCCAAAGAAAAAACCAAACGCTATCGCCCCATCTGTTGCCGAGGGTGTCAATACTTTTGGTTTTATGCTCCCTTATATGCCTTTGCATCATCTTATCTTTGCTGAAAATAAATTAAACGCACTGGTGATGACGAGCGGCAATATCGCTGATGAGCCTTTGATTTGCAAAGACAGCCAGGCTCTTGAAAAACTTGGAAATATCGCCGATGTATTTTTAATGCACAACAGGGATATTTTCAGACAGGTTGACGATTCCATAGTGCAGATTGTTCGCAATGAACCTGTCCTGCTGCGGCGGGCAAGAGGCTTTGTGCCGCAGGCCTTCGTTTCAAAAATTTCCGCTTCAGCCGATATATTCGCGGCAGGTGCGGATTTGAAAAATACCTTTTGCTTTGCAAAACAAAACCGGTTCATTCTCGGCGAGCATATAGGCGATATGGCCGATGCGAGCGTTTACAAACACTGGATGCAATCGATTAAACACTTAAAAAAACTTCTCGACGCTAATCCTTCTATTGCTGCTTGTGATATACATCCGAATTATCTGTCGAGTCAATACGCAGGAAAGTTAAAAAAAGATAAACTCATTGAAATTCAGCATCACTGGGCACACATTGCTTCTGTTCTGGCAGAGCATAATCTTGACGAAAAAGTAATCGGCATTGTCGCGGACGGCACAGGTTACGGTTTAGATGGCGCAATCTGGGGCTGTGAATGCCTGATTGCCTCGCTTGATGATTTTCAGCGTTTCGGCCACTTAGCTTACTATCCGCTTGCAGGCGGCGATTCAGCCGCAAAAGAAGCTGCCAGGCCGATAATGGGGTTGATGAAAAAATATAATTTTTCTATCCCGGACGTTATTCTTGACGAGATTGAGCCGGACAGAAAAAAAAGAGCCGCAATTCAAATGCAGATCCAGAAAAATATAAATACCGTTTCGACATCCAGTTTGGGCAGATTGTTCGATGCAGCCAGTGCTCTTTGCGGTCTCGGCGGTTATAATCATTTTGAGGCACAGCTTCCGATGGCTCTCGAAGCAATTGCTGACCGAAAAACAAATCAAGGTTACAGCTTCAATTTGAAAAAAGTAAATGGCGTTACCGCTGTTGAAATTGGCGATATGCTTAAAAGCATAATAACAGACAGAATCGCCGGCATTGATAAAGGCGTTATCTCGGCAAAATTTCATAATACCATTGCAGAATTTTCCCTCGCGCTGGCCAAACAGGCACAAGAAGAAACCGGAATAAAGACAGTTGCGATAAGCGGCGGCGTGTTCTGCAACAGATTTCTTTTGGAAAAACTGATTGAACTGTTGCAAAACGGCGGATTTACGGTATTATTTAACCGGCTGGTTCCCGCCAACGACGGCGGTATTTCATTAGGACA
>JBAVNP010000182.1:0-12684 GCA_049691175.1 Sedimentisphaerales bacterium | reverse complement strand
AGACGCCGCCGAGATGTAGAATAAATCGACGGCGTCTTTTTTTGGATTATCATAATGCGAATACTACTTATCGAAGATTATCTGCCTCTGCAGAAATCGCTGGCAAAAGGGCTGCGAGAGGCCGACTTTGCCGTTGATGTCAGCGGTGACGGACAGGAGGGTCTCTGGTATGCGATGTCGAATGACTACGACGTGATAATCCTCGATATAATGCTTCCAAAACTGGATGGTTTGAGCCTTTTGAAGCAGCTGCGGGCGAAAAATAAAAATAATCATATAATAATTCTTACCGCTAAAGACACGGTTGAAGACCGCATAAAAGGGCTCGACCTCGGCGCTGATGATTATCTGGTTAAGCCTTTCGCGTTTGAAGAACTTATGGCAAGACTCAGGGCGCTGGTTCGCCGCAGATATGAGCATAAATGTCCGGATATAAAAGTAAATGACCTGCATATAGACACCGCTTCCCGCAGAGTATGGCTGGGGGACGATGAAATTATTCTCACATCGCGCGAATATATGCTTCTTGAATATCTTGCCAGACGTGCCGGACAGGTCGTTTCACGCACGGATATATGGGAACATATTTATGAATTTAACTCGGAGGCATCAAGCAACGTCGTGGATGTTTATATCGGCTATTTGCGAAAAAAAATAGAAAAGGAATCAACGCTTCCGCTGCTTCGCACGATACGGGGGCAGGGTTATATTTTAGGAACATAATATTGATGTGGTCGCTCAAATCTCGATTAATGTATGGTATGATTAGCGGTATAGCGGTGCTGCTGATTGGTTTCGACCTTATTGTTTATAATACAATAAGTCACGCGATGTTCAAACAATTCGATGCATCGCTCGAATCCGCAGCAGGTTTATTATCTGCCTCGGTGGAACAGGACGAGAAAGATAATAAGTTTGATTTCGAGTTTAACATAGAAAGGATGCCCGAATTTGTCGCCGGCAAAAGGCCGGCCTATTACGAACTCTGGAGAAACGATGGCACTCCAATTAAAAAGTCTCCTTCTCTCGGCAGCGATGACCTTGCCGTGTTCGGATCTGCGAATAAATCCCATACTTTCATGTCATTTGTTATGAAGAACGGCCATCCCGTCCGCGCCGTCGCGGTAAATTTTCTGCCGCACTTCGAAGACGACTTGAACACAGCAAATGCCTCACAAACGCTCATCCTGATAGTGGCCCGCGATGCCGGCAATTTGCTGGCACAGCTGCGATTCCTGAAATATCTTCTGTCGATTGTTTCGGCAGGTATACTCGGACTCGCTTATGCTGTTGCGGAAGTTGTGGTAAGGCAGGGTCTTGCACCGCTTTCTGCGGTCGCGGCGCAAATCGACAACATTAGAGAAGATAATCTTAAAAGCCGTATTGCCGGTGAGAATCTGCCCGACGAAATTTTACCGATACAAAGAAAGCTTAACAGTTTATTGGAACGCCTCGAAGCCTCTTTTGAACGTGAAAGAGCATTCAACGCAAATGTGGCGCACGAACTGAGAACACCATTGGCAGGCATACGGTCAATCATTGATGTAACACTTACGCGCACCCGCGACGCCGTCGAATATCGCTCTGCGTTATCCGAGACTCTTGAGGTAGTCAATAATATGCAGACAATGGTCGCCAAACTGCTCGAACTGGCAAGAATTGAAAATGGCCGGATGATTGCCGGTATGGAACAGATAAAATTGGCTGAACTGGCTGATGAATGCTGGCGGCCTTTTTCTGATAAGGCCGCGGCCGCAGAAATTGTTTTTGATAATCTCATCGACGAAAATATTGTATGGGAATCGGATAAGGCCGCATTGTCGATAATATTTTCAAACCTTCTTAATAACGCCGCTGAATATACAAATCGCAGCGGCAGGATACGGATAACCTCCCGGGAAATCGACACAGGTATCGAGATAATTTTCGAAAACACCGGCAATCAGCTTACCAGCCAGCAGGGGCAAACTGTGTTTGATTATTTCTCGCGAGGCGATGTATCGCGCAGCGGCACGGGTATTCACTTCGGTCTTGGTCTGGCATTGGTTAAACAGCTCGTCGAACTGCTGGGCGGAAAAATTCGAGCCGAGGCCTCAAATGATTCGTTCAGCATATATATGCATCTACCGGCCATATAAAGTGCACTTGCTGCTTCTTTTTAAAACTTGGCTAACGTCAGGTTTACAGATATGATATTGAGAATCGAAACTGCCGCAATTGCGTTTGCCGCAATCTTGGCGGTAAAGAGAAATTGAACTCCGTTTTATTAATAGAAAAAACATTGCTTGAGTTAGCAGCATTTATTCGTAAAATGAAGAAATGATGATTCATAAAAAATTAATATCAAAGTTTAACTTCTGCGGTAAAGATGTGTTTTTTCTGGTCTTGATTGTTGTTTGCGGACTGCTTAGCATTTGGTCGTATTTCAAACTGGACCAACAGGTTTTTTCATGGTTATGTCAAAAGCCTCCCGGCTGGGGCGAAAATTTCTTTGAAGAAACAATCGCCTATCTGGGCAAAACATGGCTGCCGGTATGGTTGCTGCTTGTCTGGTTCATAGCTACGGGAAAACAGCGGCCGGTTCTTGTCGCATTGCTCGCGTTAATCATAGTTTTACTAATAGTAACACCTCTGAAAGTCAGCGTAGGAAGACCTCGGCCGCGCGAAGTCAAAGTCGGCCAGATAGTGGAAAAACCGCATAATTTACGCGGCTATGCGTCATTTCCTTCAGGGGATACCGCTTCTGTATTTGCCGTGGCAACGGCAGTAATATTTTTTGTGTCTTGGCGATGGGCACCTTTGCTCCTGTCCGCGTGTACGGCTGTCGGTCTGCTGAGAGTGACTGCGATGGCTCATTATCCGTCGGATGTATTTGCGGCGGCGGCGATAGGCTCTTTTGCCGGATGGCTTGCGCTCCAAATAGACAAAAAATGGTCGTTGCTGAAACCGCCTCGATTTAATTTGACTCGTGGCATTGCGATGCTGGCAATAATCATAATCCCGCTTGTGCTCGAACTGTCAAAAGGGTTTGACAAGTTATCGATTTTCTTTGAAGTCTATGTCCCATTGGCCGTATTTATTTTTCTCGCCGCAAAAAGAGATTCGGGAAAGTAATATGATAGAAACAGAACATACGAAAAAATCAGGGATTCTTTTAGTAATCGCTTGTTTAGCGTTTGCTGCCGTTATTTCATTCTGGTCGCTCTCGGACGAGCCGTTGGATGACCACGAATGTCTTGTATCGGTAACCGCGAGGGAAATGCTTCAGACAGGCGATTGGCTCCTGCCGAGATTCAATGGCGAAGTCCGCCTGCAGAAAACCCCGCTTTGCTACTGGCTCGTTGCTTCTGTCGCGAAAGTTACGGGCAAAGTCGATGAATTTTCTGCTCGTCTGCCCAGCGCCTGTTTTGCGGTTCTTTCAGTTGCAGCGATTCTTTATTTCGTTTCGCAATGGCTTGGCATCGGAATCGCGACTCTCTCGGCGGCAGTCTGGATATCTTCACTGGCGTTTATCAAATACTCGCATTCCGCCAGGCCTGAAATGGCGCTTTGTTCGCTGGTTACTATATCAATGCTCAGCTTTTATTCCGGATTGCTGACGCAATCAAAACGGCATCGAATCTTGTATATGCTTCTTTTCTGGATTAGTTTTGCTCTTGCGATGCTTGCAAAGGGGCCTGCGCCGCTGGCCCTTATTGTGCCGCCGATTTTCTTTTATTTTGCCGTCTTTCGGCAGTGGGGGAAAATAAAAATTGCTTTGCCGATAATCGGAACAATTTTATTTCTGTTGATTGTTTTACCTTGGCCGATAATGGCTGTTGAAAAAATATCCGGTTCTCTGGCATTCTGGAAAAGAGAATTCATCGACAGGTTCGCCGGCGATTATGTCTCAGGCCATAAGCCCTTCTGGTATTATCTGCCGATTCTCTTTTTTCTTGCTGCCCCGTTTTCAGCGTTTTTGCCTTACACGTTTGTGTCGCCGTTCTATTCCGTCTGGGACAAAAAGAGACTGGCGATGTGGTATCTTTGGCTCTGGTTTATTGTTCAGGTTGCCGTTATGACTATCTCCGGCGGAAAAAGACAGCATTATATCCTTCCGGCGTTTCCCGCATTCAGCATTCTGGCGGGTATCTGCCTTTATGATATGATTTTCGAGCTTAAGGCATTTAAGCAAAAACAGGTTAAGTCGTTCTTTGTCGGTCATATAGTTGCTGCTGTCGTAATCACATCGGGGCTTTTATATTGGGTTTTTACCAGAGAAAAATCACTCCTCTGGCCTTCAATTCATATGGCGATGATGATTTTTATTGTCCTTGGGCTTGTGGTTTTCCTGTCTCTGCAAAATCGTAAAGTCGCTGCGATAGTTTTCTTTTTTGCAGGTTACTGTGCAGTAGTAATGATAGCTTTTGTTTATTTTGCCGGCCCCCTCGACCTCAACAATCCCTCAAGAATTTTTTCATCGGAAATTGGCAGAATTGTTCCGCCTGATAACGAGCTTATCGCATACGATTATGTTTCTGCGCGGATGGTACATTACGCAGGCAGAAGCATTTCTGAAATATATGACCTTAACGATGTTCGTAATAGATACGAAAAGGGGGGATGGGTTATCGCCTCTGGCGAGGATTATCAGAATATGCTCAAAGCTGGCGGATTTGAGATTGTCTTTTACAGGCAAAAGGCCGAGCGTTACCTCTCGAACGATGTCGGAGGTGCCCTCTTTCACAAAAGCGGCAGTAAGTAAAAAGAATCTGTAATTCCTCTAAGCCTTTCGGAAAACTGCTACGATATTTTCGACCTCGACCACGAACAGTCTATTATCTCCCTCGAAATCGACTGGTATTGCCCCTTTGGGGTTGAACAGGACTTTGTCGTATTTTTTCAATGGCATCTCCGGCATAGTTTCTACTTCAGCGGAGACCGCGACTATTCTGCCGGTGATGGTTGGTATTTCTATATTATCCGGCAGTTTAATCCCGCCGCGGGTTATTTTTTTATCTTCATCTTTACGGATGAGGACTCTTTTGCCGACTGGTTCGACGGTTTCTATTGAACTTGGTTCAATTTTTTTTGTTTCTTTATCTTGGCTCATAAAAATCTTCTTTGCTTCCTTATTTCTTTACATCCTTACTTCTTCGTGTCTTTGTGCCTTTGTGGCTACAGTTGGATATCTTATATCTTCAATCCCCTTTTTTCACAGCTTTTTTGTTATATATTAAACTTTTTCAGCTATTATTCCAGACAAATGTTACCGGAATGCTTGTTTTTAGCTCTTGTCATAACTTCTTTTAATATAATACGATACAATTGTTAAAAATGTTTGTCCAGTCTTAAATTCCCTGTTTTAACAGTCATTCTTATTAAAAAAGTGTTATGTATTGATTTTATGGCTGATTTGTTCGTAAACTTTAATGAAATTCTGAACATTTTGCCGATAAGGAGCATAGATAGAAAAGTGAATATATAAAACTGAAATCTTCTTCTTCCTCCTCCTGCGAGCAGTTAGCGTTTCTTCACCGGGCGCGACTGCTCGTTTTTTTTATTTATTTTTCTAAGGATTTTTAGCTATCGGATTGCGAGAGATACAAAGATTTTTTCCTGGGAGATTCGTAGGTTTTTCTTTGGTTGCCTTTTTTGTTATTTTCCTTCTGTAGTATTTTCTTTTGCTGTTTTTTTCAGTTGTTTTTTCTTTTACTATTTTTCTTCAACTGTTTCCGCTATTTTTTCTGCTGACCCTTTTGATGTCTTCTTCTTCGATTTTGTTGAGGACTTTTTGTCTCTGCCGAGAAGCTCATCGGCTTTTTCCCTGCTGGCCGGAGGCCAGAGACCTTTACTTTGCAGCTCTTTTAACTCCTCAAGCTTTTTGTGACTTACTATCGTTCTGCACTTTGGAAATCTATTACAGCCTAAGAACGGACCTTTTTTGCTCTGCCTTATTACAAGCTCGCCCTGCGCACATTTGTAACATTTTAAACCTGTCGGCTGCGGCGGAGGCTTGGGCGGAACAATATTACCTGCCTTATCAATCCTCAACGCCGTCTTACAAGTCGGATAATCCGAACAACCCAAAAATACGCCAAACCTGCTTCGCTTCTTGACCATCGGCTTGCCGCAGTTCGGACATTTATGCTCCGTAACTTCATCGACAAGCATCTTTCCGTCTCTGTCACAGGGAGATGTAAATTTACAGTCGGGATAGCCGGAACAACTTAAAAACCTTCCGTTTTTGCCAAACCTGTAAACCAAGGGCTTGCTGCATTTGGGACAGGTGTATTCGCTTGGCTTTGTCTCGGCTTTTGCATGCTCCATTTCCTTGCCGGCTGTTTTAAGGTCTTTGCTGAAAGGACCGTAAAATTCATTCAAGACGGTGACCCAGTCAAGATGCTGCTCCTCAATTTTGTCGAGCTGCTCTTCCATATACCTCGTAAAAGCCATGTCCATAATCTTGGGGAAAAACTCATCGAGTTTTTCGGTTACAACTTCGCCAACATCAGTGGAATGGAACTGCCTGTCGAGCTGCTCGACATAACCCCTGTCCTGTATAGTGCTGATAATCGACGCGTAAGTGCTGGGTCTGCCGATACCTTCCTTTTCGAGAGCCTTTACGAGCGAAGCCTCGTTGAAACGAGCAGGCGGTTTTGTAAAATGCTGGTCGGCCTTTATGTCAATCGCGGCCAACCTGTCGCCTTGCTTGAGCTGAGGCAACTGCTGGTCGGCAGAACCTGTCGGCCAGATTTTAGTGAAGCCGTCAAATATAAGCGTTCTTCCCTGAGCCTTATAGCAGCATTTGCCCAAAGAAGTATCGGCTGAAATTTCGAGCGTCGTTGTATTCCATTGAGCCGCGGTCATCTGCGAAGCGACAAATCGCCGCCATATAAGCTGATAAAGCCTGTATTGCTCATCGGAGAGCAAATCCTTTATCTGCTCCGGCACAATATCGACATCCGTAGGCCTTATGGCTTCGTGGGCCTGCTGGGCGTTTTTGCCTGAGGAATAATAATTTGGTTTTTCAGGAACATATTTTCCGCCGATGTTATTGCCGATATATTTTCTTGCTTCGTTAATCGCTTCAGGAGCGAGATGCGTGCTGTCGGTTCGCATATAGGTAATCAGACCCAAAGCGCCCATCGAGCCGAGGTCGATACCTTCATATAACTGCTGAGCGACGCGCATAGTTCGTTTGGTCGGGAAGCCGAGGCGATTGGCAGCGGCCTGCTGGAGCGTGGAAGTAATAAACGGCGGGGCGGGGCGTGAACTTGAACTTTTGACCTGAACATTATCAATAATAAATGCAGCGTCTTTCAACGCCTGATATATTTTCTGCGATTGCTGAGCATTGTCCGCGGCAAAAGTTTTGCCGGCGATAGTGGAAAGCTCAGCCTTGAAAGCACTGTGTTCGGCAAGCCAATCGTTCTGCTGGGCAATGGTAGAGCCCTTGTCTTTTTCATCTTTTATCTGTGTAAACTGTCGCCATTGGTCTGCATAGGTTTTTTGCTTATCAAGCCGGTTTGTAAAGACGGCGGGAATGAGCCAGTATTCGACGGGAATAAAAGCGCGAATTTCTCTTTCGCGCCGGACAATCATCTTGACGGCAACGGACTGGACTCTGCCGGCCGATAAACCACGTGCGACTTTTTTCCAGAGCAGGGGACTAATCTGATAGCCGACGATGCGGTCGAGGATTCTTCTTGCCTGCTGGGCGAGGACTTTGTCCATATCAATTTTGCCGGGATGAGCGAAGGCCTGCTCGATAGCTTTTTTTGTTATCTCGTTAAAAATTACACGATATGTTTCATCATCCGGCACACCAAGCACCTGCGACAGGTGCCAGGCAATGGCTTCGCCTTCTCTGTCAAGGTCTGTCGCAAGATATAGTCTCTTGCAATTTTTTGCAGACGCTTTGAGAGAAGTAACTAATTTGTTTCTGCCAGGGGTAATCTCATAAGTCGGCTCGAAATTATTTTCAATATCAACACTTAATCCTTTTGATGGAAGGTCCCTGATATGTCCCATTGACGCATAAACTTTGAAATCGCTGCCGAGATATTTATTTATGGTCTTTGCCTTCGCGGGAGATTCAACGATAACGAGATTTTTTCCCGTCCTTGCGGGTGCGGGCGATTTTTTTGAAACGGTTTTTTTTGCCATAAGATAAGGACAAATACCTGCCGGTGCCGATATTGTCAAGAAAAAATGGTTTTTATAGAGGACTTTGCGGCCGGGAAGCGATTTAAAATGATTTTTTACCACTTTTTCGAACGCGGGCGCTAAATATATCGTAAAATTTAATAGAGATTTAAGAGCATTATGGAAGGGCAAAAAATGAATATTACAGGTGATTTAAAACAGCTCGATGAAAGATCCGAGGGGTTGGCAAACGATTTTGTACAATCGTCCGAAAAAATGGCGCATAAAGAGACCTTCTGGATGGCTGTGGCGATATCGCTGATAGTTTTAGGTTTGATTGTGTTAACGATCTTCGGCCAAAGCGGCCCGGAAGCGGTGGAGGCACATCCGTTTATCTTCATCCCGATGTACTAAGTTATTTGAGACCTCTGGTTTATTATGAGCTTTTGAAGAATAGGGGCGAATTTTCGAATGGCATTTCCCCGATGGGAGATGCTATTTTTTTCTGCAGATTGAAGCTGAGCGACGGTTTTTTTGATCTGCGGGACAAAGAAAATCGGATCATAGCCGAAACCATTGCTGCCGGCAGGATTTTCAGCGATAATTCCCTGGAGTTTTCCTTCTGTTTCAATCAGAACTTTTTCGGGGCTTGCCCCTTCGACGGTTCGGCAGTGCTCACCGCAGGCAGGCTCAGGGCAGGCTAAACACAGACAGCAAACAAACCTGGCAGTTCTTTTGTCTTTAGGAACATCTTTGAGCAGCGTTAGAACCTTCTGCATATTTTTATGGTCGAGGAGGGTCCTGTTACCGCTCACTAACGTTCGCGGCTCTATGCCCCCCACCGCAGGGGTGGGGGCTAAACTGAATCTGGCGCTTGTTACGCCGGGGGCGCCGTCAAGGGCGTCGATAACAAGTCCTGAGTCATCGGCAAGCGTCCAGAGGCCTGTTTGTTTTGCGTAGCCAAGGGCTTTTTTGCGGGCGTTTTCAGCGAAGGCTTTACCATCCTCTTTGATTTCTTTGATCTCAGGAAAATCTTTGAGGCTTAACCATTGAATATCAAAATCCAGCATTTCTGATATTTCTTTCAGTTTGCCGGGGTTAGTTGTAGCAACAAGAATCTTCATCAGCTTAAAAGTTTTTTAAGTAATGCTCGCTGGAAGTGAAGGCGGTTTTCGGCCTCGTCGAAAACAATCGAATTCGCCGATTCCATAACCTCATCGGTTATTTCATAGCCGCGGTAAGCAGGCAGGCAGTGCATAATCTTTGCCTTCGGCGCCGCTGAAACAAGCGCGCTATCCACAGCAAAGCCTTTAAAGTCATTAATTCTTTTCTGCTTTTCATCCTCCTGACCCATACTAACCCAGGTATCGGTGTAAATTATGTCCGCACCCTGGACAGCATCGTGAGGATTATTTGTCTGAGTCGTTGTGCCGGCGGCGATTTCGTTTGTGCGGGTTATAGATTTTTCATCCAATTCGTAACCCTTGGGCGAAGCGATAACAATTTTCATTCCCAATTTCGCACAGCCGAAGGCGAGCGAACGCGCGACATTATTGCCATCGCCAATATAGGCGATTTTAATTCCTTTTAATTTTCCCAAGTGCTCGCGGACTGTCTGTATATCAGCCATTGCCTGACAGGGGTGTGACCAGTCTGTAAGGGCGTTTATCACGGGGACATCAGCGTATTTTGCAAGCTCCAAGATAATTTCGTGCGAGAAGGTTCTTGCCATAATGCCGTCAGCGTAACGAGACAAAACGCGCGCCATATCCTTTACCGGCTCACGTTTGCCGATGCCGCCGATGTCTTCGGGCTTTACATAAATAGGATGGCCGCCAAGCTGGGCCATCGCAATCTGAAAACTCATCCGTGTCCGCAGACTGGGCTTTTCAAAGAGCATAACCAGACTCTTACCGGCAAGACAAAGGTCCCGATTGCCTTTTTTGTAGAACTTCTTGAGCGTATCACTCAAATCGAGCAATTCAAGAAGTTCATCAGTCGAACAACTGCTTACGGATAAAAAATCTTTCATTACGCACCCGTCATATTTTAAAAAAATAATACCGCTCACTTACGTTTGCGGCTCTGACCCCGCCAAAGTATTGGCGGGGCTAACTAACCGCCGGTAAAACCGGCGGCTAAATATCGTCGCCGTGCCGGCGACGGCTAAACAAACACATCAAACACTTTTTAAAACATTATCGAGAATTTTAATCGCCCGGTCAATCTGCTTTGCGGCAATATTCATAGGCGGCATAAAGCGCAGGACGGTATCCTGAGTGCAGTTTATACGCAGGCCGGCGGCGAGACAGTTTTTTACAATTTCAGCGCCCGGGGTTTTGAGCTGGATGCCAATCATCAGGCCTTTGCCGCGGATATGATCGATAACGCTGTATTTAGATTTCAACTTATTGAGCTTGTCCATTGTATATTCACCCATTTTTTGGGCGTTTTCGAGCATATTTTCTTCTTCAATCGCCTCGATAACCGCAATACCTGCGGCGCAGGCGATACAATTACCGCCAAAGGTAGAGGCATGCGTTCCCGGCACAAGCGCAGCAGCGATATTCGGCTTAGCCATCATAGCGCCGACAGCGACACCGCCGCCGAGAGTTTTGGCCAATGTGATAATGTCCGGCTCGACGTTGTAATGCTGGTAGCCAAACCATTTTCCGGTGCGGCCCATTCCGGTCTGGACTTCGTCGAGAATCATCACGGCCTGATTTTTGTCGCAAAGCTGACGTATCGCGGACATATATTCAGGCGTCGCGACGTTAATGCCGCCTTCACCCTGAATCGGCTCAATCATCACAGCGGCTACTTCGTTATCAAATGCCTTTTGCAGGGCATCGACATCGTTAAACGGGACATAAATAAATCCCGGCACGACAGGTTGAAAGCTTTCAAATTTTTTGGGCTGAGCTGTGGCAGTCATCGCGCCGAACGTTCGACCGTGAAAGCTGCCGAAGGCGGTAATAAATTTATATTTTCCTTTTGCGGTATAGATTCTGGCGAGTTTCATAGCCGCTTCGTTTGCCTCTGCGCCGCTGTTGCAGAAAAAGCATTTGCCGCCGAAGGCGCGGTCGCTAAGCATTTGTGCAAGGCGGCCCTGCAGCTCGGTGTAAAATGTATTATCCATATGCAGCAGGATTTTGGCCTGCTTTTGTATGGCTTTTACAACCTTGGGATGACAGTGGCCAATTCCGCTGACGGCCCAGCCGGGGAACATATCGAGAATTTTTCCGCCGTCCGCATCATATATATAGCAGCCTTTGCCGCGCTCAATCACTTTCGGCAGACGGCTGTAATTGCCGATTACATATTTGTCGAACAAATTTATTACTTCCTGTGTCGTCATTTTTTTGTTTTTCTCCCCCCACCGCAGGGGTGGGGGCTAACCATATTATTTAATTATTTGAGTTCCTACTCCTTCTTCAGTGTATATTTCCAGCAGGAGGGAATGCTGGATTCGGCCGTCGATTATGTGGGCCTTCTTTACGCCGCCATCAATGGCGATAAGACAGGCATCCACCTTCGGCAGCATACCTTCATTTATTATACCAGAGTCAATCATCTGCTTTATCTCGGCTTCGGTTACGCTTTCGATGCCGCTGTCGGGGTCGTTTACGTCTTTAAGTATTCCGTTGGTATCGCTGACGGAGACGAATTTTTCGGCTTCGACGGCGGCGGCAACTTTACCGGCTGCGCTGTCGGCATTAACGTTTAATTTTCCGCCGGCGCGGTCGATTGCCACAGGTGCGATAACCGGAATAGTGCCGTTCGCACAAAGGGTCTTGAGCAGGACATTATTGACGGTTTTGACTTCGCCGACGAGACCAAGGTCTATTTTTCTGCCCTGCGGGTCGGTATAGCGGAGCGGCTCGGCGAAAAGGACACAACTGCTGAGCGAGTGCAGACCCATAGCGTCACAGCCAAGCTGCTTGATAGTCTCGCAGATAGAGGCGTTTATGTCGTGAGTGAGCACGTGCTCGACGATAGTCATTGTCCGTTCGTCGGTGTATCGTCTGCCATTAACCCACTGGGGCTCAAGACCGGACTCGTTCATCGCCTTAGTTATGGCTTTGCCACCACCGTGGACCAGAATGGGCTGAATGCCGACAGTGGCCATAAAAACAACGTCGGTCAGCAGCTTTTTCTGGAGCTGTGGGTCGTCAATAACGCTTCCGCCAAGCTTTACGACAACGGTTTTACCGCGAAACAAGCGGATGTATTCCATCGCCGCGACAAGCGCCTTTGCCTTTTCAATAGCTCTTTTCAATTTAATACTCCATTAAATTTTCTATTCGCCAAACAAACAATTATATATATTTCAATCCGAGAGGGTCAAGAAAGATTTGCTCCTTTATCGGCCTTTTTACGGAAATGTTTTCGAGAAAGCCAACGATCGGATTCGAACCGATAACCCCCGGTTTACAAAACCGGAGCTCTACCGTTGAGCTACGTTGGCGATTCGATAAAGAAGTTTACAAAATGAGGGTCTTTTTAGCAAGTAAAATAAGATAATGCTACAATTCAAAGGTCTGGCCGGGCGAAGGA
>JBAVNP010000181.1:0-3049 GCA_049691175.1 Sedimentisphaerales bacterium | reverse complement strand
CTTATAGGAAGGCTTTTCCGAGAATTCGCTGTTACTATCGGTTCGGCTGTTCTGGTGTCTGGCTTTGTCGCCCTTTCGCTTACTCCTATGCTTGCCAGTCGATTTCTCCATTCGCCAGAAGAGATACACCACGGCAGAGCGTACGAATTTACCGAGCGAATTTACAAGTTGATGCTCGCTTTTTATGAACGGACGCTCAGGTGGGTTCTCATAAATAAACGAAGCTCAATGGTATTCTCAGCAATTATTCTTATTGGCACTGTCTTTCTGTTTATCTGGCTTCCGAAAGGATTTTTGCCCAGCGAAGACCGTGCCCAGATATTTGGTTCCACAGAAGGCCTGCAGGGTATTTCTTATAAATCAATGTTTGAGCACCAGCAGGCCGTTAATGCCGTTTTGCAGAAAATGCCGGAAATCGATTCATTTATGTCCAGTGCCGGTTCTCGCGGAAGTTCCGGCAGCAACACCGGCTCTTTTTTTATCCGTCTAAAACCCAAATCAGAGCGTAAATATTCCGTTGACGAGCTGATTCAAATGTGGCGCAATGATTTGGCCGCTGTGCCGGGCATCAAAGTTTATTTGCAGAACCCCCCTACTATCCAGTTAGGCGGCCGAATGGCAAAAAGCCAATATCAATATACGCTTCAATCTCCTGACACCGAGGAGTTATATAAATATGCCGCCATAATGGAGCAGAAAATTCAGGAGCTGCCCGGCTTTCAGGATATTACAAGCGATTTACAAATCAAAAATCCGAAAGTCAATATCAATATTCAAAGAGACAAGGCCGCAACCCTTGGTGTTACCGCGGAACAAATTGAAACAGCTTTATCTTATGCTTACAGCTCAGGTCAGGTTTCGACTATACTTGCGCCTGATAATCAATATCTGGTCATTACCGAATTGCTTCCTGAATATCAACTCGACCCTTCTGTTTTAAGTTTGCTTTACGTCCGCTCGGATATTACAGGCAAGCTTATTCCGCTGGATTCCCTGGCGAGCTTTACCACCGGCGTAGGTCCTCTTACTATTAACCATCAGGGGCAATTACCTGCTGTTACAATATCTTTCAACTTAAAACCCGGCATTTCGCTGGGTGACGCCGTTGACACCGTCGATCGGCTGGCAAAGAAAAATTTGCCGTTAACGATTAATACAAGCTTCCAGGGAACCGCTGCCGCATTCCGTTCTTCCCTGCAGGGGCTTGGTTTATTGCTGGTCCTGGCGATTCTTGTCATTTATATTGTGCTCGGCATTTTATACGAAAGTTTTATTCATCCTATTACTATCCTTTCAGCTCTTCCTTTCGCGGGTTTCGGCGCATTACTCACTCTGTTAATTTTTAGAACGGAGCTGTCAATATACGCATTTGTCGGGATAATTATGCTTGTCGGCCTAGTCAAGAAAAACGGCATTATGATGATTGACTTTGCCATTGAAGCCCAGCGGACTGAAGGGAAAAATCCGCACGATGCTATCTTCGAGGCCTGCCTGATAAGATTTCGTCCCATTATGATGACCACAATGGCCGCTTTGATGGCCGGCCTGCCGATTGCGATGGGCTTCGGCGCGGGCGCCGAATCAAGAAGACCTTTAGGTCTTGCTGTTGTTGGTGGTTTGTTATTTTCGCAAACCCTGACGCTTTACGTAACACCGGTCTTTTATCTGTATATGGAAGCGTTAAGGCACAAACTAAGCTCACACAAGACTAATTAAAATCCCAAATCAGATAGCCGAATCTTTTTCGATTACCTCTTGCCTCCGAAATTTTCTAAACTCCGTAAGCCGAAGGAGTCAGAACCCTCAACCTTCGGATCGACAGCCCTATGGGGCGATTCATAAGGCTATATTTAACAAGGAGTTACGTGCGTGTTCTTGAACAAAAATGAGGGTTTTTGCGATGAAAACAAAAAAGGCCAACAAACGTAACTGCTTGTCAGCCATTGACCTAAAAAAACAACGAGGCCGAAGGGGCTCGAACCCTCAACCTTCGGATCGACAGTCCGATGCTCTAGCCAATTGAGCTACGGCCCCGAAACCAATTCTTAAAGAGCTATACATAATTAATACATAAAACTACTTTGTCAAGCCTTTTAACCCTATTTTCCACCAAAAACAATATAACTCCCAATATTCAAAATATAAAGGCAAACATTGTCCACATTTGTTCAATATCTCACCCCCCTTCTTGTTTTACCCATTACCACAATATGTTGTAGCTTGCCAATTCTGCCTCGAAGTATTCAAATTATATATGAGTAGCTAAAACAGAAAGAAGGCAAAATACAGCGATAAAAAGACCTATAAACTAATCCCCTGAGCCGCTAAACCAACCAAAATATCCAAAATAAAACTATAAACTTTTTTAAAGTTTTTACTCTCACACTGTCGATATCAGTAGTGGAAGCAGCGATATTCAACCGCAAGGGAGTAGCGGTAACACAATATATAGGGGTTCGACAGGAATTTAAACCTTCGATCCTTGGGTTTTGGCCGGAAAAGAGGATTTTTCTTACTAAGACCAAACAGGAAAGGTAAAAAAGTTATGAATCGAGTTAAAACTCAAACTCGTGTCAATGGACTAACTTCGCAGGTTAATGTCCGCCATACTCTGAGTCCCGAAGATGACCGTAAAACCGAAGAACTTCTCGATGCCGGCGCCAAAACTCCCCTTGGACAACTACTCGAAAAAATGGCAAAACTGCCGGAGGTCAGATTTGAGAAGGTTTTGAATCTCCGAAGGCAAATCTGCCGGGGGCAATACAACCTCAACGAAAAACTCGATACGGCAGCGGACAGGATAATCGAAGAATTATTAATCGAGCATTAACCTTTGCTAATGTGCCGGAACCGTACTTAGCAGTCTTTTTATAAACAATCATCTCCACTACCAAACACACGGTGTTTTGAAAAACTGTTAAATCAAAAAATCAACAGCAAGCAGAAAATTTTAAGAATGCTCGGTCGTCTCATCAGGAACATCATCATCAGGCTCATCGAACTCGACAGGCTTATAGCCAGGCTGTGCTGCCTTTTCAAGCTCTTCCTT
>JBAVNP010000180.1:0-1811 GCA_049691175.1 Sedimentisphaerales bacterium | reverse complement strand
GGTAATGGGTCAGTTATGGGTGGGAGGGGGCAAATTAGGATGAATCCAAATCGAAAAGGACTTTAGATGGGTCGGCTTTGGGCTGATCGGCGAGTTTATCAAGCGCAGACTTAAAGGCAGTCATCGCATCAGGTGTCCTTTTCTTTAGTGTGTGCAAGACCGTCATAAGAATCTCACGGGTTCTGGCCCCCTTCTCAGATTGAGAGCCAAAACTGATTTTCCTTGCGATAACCAGTGGTCGCAGTTCTCGTTCAGCCAGGTTATTATCCGCTGGAACATTCCGGTCATCTGCCCAGTGGTAAAGACGATCGGTCTTCTGTCGAAAGATATCCTGGATATTCTGAATGGCCGGATGTCTGGCCTGACCATTGGTAATCCCAATGATAGCGTTTTTAATCCTGGCTGCCTGCTGCTTGAATTGCCCTTTTGTAATGTCCAAAGTTCGAAGAGTCATCGCATTGGCCAATTGCTGTGCCAATGCCTCAACAAAGACCTTGACTTCAGCATTTTCGGGAAAGTCCTTCTCCATGTCTTTGACATCCCGCAATAGATGCGCATAACAATACTGAATTGAACAAGGCATCTTGTTGTATCCGTTATAGCGGTCTACAACCAGAACCCCAGCTAAAGGTTTTCCGCCAAGAACCTCTTTCGCTACACTGGAGGAGCGACTGTTGCGAAATCGAAAGATACTAATATCAGGCGTGCAAAATAACCAGGAATAGCCGTTGTCGCCATTCATCCTCCAGCCGGTCTCATCAGCGTGCATAACTGGAGCCAGCCGATAGGCCTTTATCAACCCCTTGGGAACATCTTTGAGCATTCCGGCGAGCTTTTGCATGGCATCGATAAGACTGCTATAACCGATACCCGTTTGCTTTTCAATCTGACCTAAGGTGTTCCCGTAGATGTAATGCTGAACCGCTACGTATGCCAGCAATTGATTTGAATACAAGCACTTTGGAAGAACTCCCGGCGGCTTAGCGGTGATAAGTTTTTTGCACTTGGGACAGCACTTACGCTCAAGTAAATAAACTACTTTTTTGATTCTGACCGGCTGACAGTCAATTACTGCTCGAGTTCTGCTGCCTTTGGCTTCAAGGACGGTTCCACAATCTGGACAAAAATCGGCAGAACTAATCTTTTCCACTCTGTCGGCGTCTTGCTGGCAGATACTCGCTCGACCATGACCTTTATGGCCGACTTTACCACCACCCTGATTGTGTTGATTTTCTGTTGAACTGTCGGGCTTTACTGGAATCTTTGAGGAAGGTGTAGATGAGCCGAAAAAGCCCTCTTTGGCATTTCTTTCCTGATAACGCTGTTTCGTTTTGAGACGGGCGATCTCTTCTTTAAGCTCGTCTATCTCTCGTTGCTTCTCAAAGCATCCCTTGCAGTAAGTCATTAACATCCCTGTCAATGTCATTTTCCGATTTGTTTCTATTTGGCGTTAATTATTATCGGAGATTTTGTAGCTTAAACTTGAGTCCCACATACGGCATGTATTGCAACGATAAGGTGAATCTTGACTGCCGTCAGGCAAATTTAGATAAGCCCGAACGAGGAATTGCTTGGGTCATCCCTCAACCCACCCATAACTGACCCATTACGAAAATTGGCAAATTAGTTAATTAGTGAGTGGTGATTGGATTTCGCCTCAAGCGTTTAAAATATTGTAACTATTTTAATGACAAATACTCATACCTCTGTTTTTTCTGCTTGGTTTTTGCAACAATGCTGTCATAACCGCTGTGATAATAAGACGTTGCAGTTTGTTTTAAATTTCGAGTTTTTGTCATTTGTATTTGTTT
>JBAVNP010000179.1:0-20343 GCA_049691175.1 Sedimentisphaerales bacterium | reverse complement strand
GGACAAATGTGGACGCCTATTATTGAAAAGGAAATGAAACCGCTGCAGGACAAATTACCCGGAATCAAAGTTGTCAGTTATGATGTTATACCGACTTTCGCGGAATTCAAACAAAAAGTGCTTGATTATCAGGACAAGGTTGATGCTATTGGTTTTCTGGGAGTTTTTGAATTTAAGGATGAAAACGGCAAAAATGTGCTGCTGGAGGATGTTCTGAAATGGCTGCAGGCGAACAGCAGGCTGCCTGATTTTTCATTCTGGGAAGACCGCGTCGCTAAGGGAACTTTGTGTGCGGTTACAGTATCGGGATATGCACAGGGGTATCAGGCAGGATTGCTTGCTCGAAGTATTTTGCTCGACGGAAAAAGCCCATCCTCGCTTGCAATGACCCCAACAGCGGAAGGTATTCCTATTATTAATCTTCTAACTGCCAAAAGACTGAATATCAACCCAAGCTCTGATGTTTTGTTGACAGCCAGGGTGGTACAGACTATTGCGTTGGAATAAAAAGTATTAGCGAAAAATTATGCGAATAAGCATACGGCTCAAAATTCTGATTTTCTTTACGGCGATTCTGGTTGCCACCAGTACGGTAAACCTGTTCTTTATCGGCCAAATTCTGAAAAAAGACTATAAATCCGCGCTGTATTCCGAATTGCTGGTTCTTGGAAATAATCTTCAGGGCCAGTTGAAGCGGATTACCTCGTTGGGTGTTTCAACAAAAGATATTGAAGGGTTCGATCAGCAGTGCCTTGAGCTTGTTAAGAAAAACAATAACATCGCTCAAGCTATGATAATCGACGAGCAGGGAACTATTGTTTTTCACAATGACCCTTCCCGGCAGGGCAAGAAACTGATTCACAAAGACATTTTTGATTCTATTGCCGAAGGCAGGACAGGAATTTACTCAATCAAAGAAAACAATGAGAACCTTTATTTCGCCGTGTTTCCGTTTGAAGATATTCCGAACCGGTTTGAATACGCTATTGTAATTGTCTCGCCGGCTAAAATAATTAATGACAAGATTTTGAGTTTAATCAATAAATGCAATGTTGTGCTTCTTTCCACTTTCGGTCTGGCGGCGATATTGCTGCTGACCGGTTTAACAACTATGCTGACCGCTCCTTTGACGGTAATTTTGAATACTATGAGGGATATTACAAAGACGCGAAATCTTCAAAAGAGAGTTGATATCAGAACTCATGATGAAATCGGTCAAATCGCCGACGCCTTCAACCAGATGACGAATGACCTGCAGCACAGCACGACCTCCGTGGAAAATCTCAACAGCGAGATTGCCGAACGCAAAAACGCCGAAAGCAAACTGCAGTTGACACAGTTTTCGATTGATAACTCTCCTGATTGCGCCTTTCGAGTAAGAGAGAATGGAGAATTTGTGTATGTCAATAAGGCTGCCTGCGATGCCCTTGGGTATTCTAAAGACGAATTGCTTTCAATGAAAGTCTGCGATATAGACCCTGATATGCCGATGGAAAAATGGCCGCAGCACTGGCAGGAAGTTAAAGAAAAGGGGTTTGTGGTTTTCGAGTCGCATCACAAAACAAAAAATGGCACTGTTTTCCCCGTGGAAATGAGTATCTATTTCGTGAACTTTGAAGGACAGGAATATATCTGCGCTTTTGCCAGAGATATATCGGAACGAAAAAAAGTCGAACGTGAAAGACTTGAGTTTATTAATAGAATCAGACAGCAGGAAAATGCCATAGTCAGAATATCCACCAATGATGCCCTGTCATTAGGCGATGTCAGGGAAGCTATGCAGGTAATCACTGAAGTTACAGCCGATACCCTGAAAGTGGAAAGAGCCGGTATCTGGCTGTTCAGCAAAGACGGCGAAAAACTTGAGTGTATTGACCTCTTTGAAAGAAGCGCTGCGAAACACTCGGACGGCGTAAGTCTGGACGTGGACAAGTATCCTCGTTATCTTACGGCGCTCGAATTTGGCAGAGCCATTGATGCTTCCGATGCAAGAATGGATACCAGAGTCAGTGAATTGGTCGAAGAATATCTTATGCCTTTGGATGTTATGTCTATGCTCGATACGCCGATACGCATATCCGGAGAAATTGTTGGAGTTGTCTGTAATGAAAGCGTCGGCGAAAAGCGAGTCTGGACCGCGGATGAAATTACATTTGCAGGTGAAATTGCCGACCAGGCAGCGCAGACTCTTATAAACGCTGATCGCAAAAAAGTGGAAAACGAACTTCGCAGCAGCGAAACACGATTCAGGCAAATTGTCAGCAATGCCTCCGAATGGATATGGGAGGTTGATACAAATGGACTATATACTTATTCAAGTCCCGTTGTTAAGGACCTGCTTGGATATAAACCGGAGGAAATTGTCGGCAAAAAACATTTTTACGACCTGTTCACGGCGGACAGCAGGGACGAACTGAAAAAAATGGCTTTTGAAACATTTGCGACAAAGCAGGCTTTTAAGGGTTCCCAGAATACCAATATTCATAAGGACGGCAGGATTGTCTGGCTGCTGACCAGCGGTGTGCCTATACTTGACAGTAACGGCAATCTCGTTGGTTACAGAGGTTCGGATATCGATATCACCGAGCGAAAAGAAATCGAGCAAAAACTAAAACAGCTTGAGTTTGAAATGTCCGATAACAAAAACGATTAAAAGTGAAATAGGGTTTGTCGTATAATATTAGGCGGTTTATAAGACGGCCTTTAAAATTGTTTAGTGATACCTGAAATTTTACGATTATAACTGATGAGCGAAAATAATGTATCTGAGTCCTGATAAGAATTCCATTTTGGTTTACGGTGCCGGTTATAGAAGAGAACCGGCAACGGAAGGACTAATTCACAGCCGACATCAAAAGATTTGTGGGAAAGGGAGCTGATATGGAAAATGATAAAAAACGAACATTAGTTCTTCTGGTAGAGGACGACCTGGGGGACCAGAAACTAATGAAGACGGCTATTATGAGCCAGGGTTGTGAGCTTGAGCTGATGATTACCCCCAATGGAGAATCGGCAATGAATTATCTTCAGATATGCAAGCAGGAGCCCCAAAAGTATCAAAAGCCTTGTTTGATACTGCTCGACCTGAATATGCCCGGAATGGGCGGTAAGGAATTTTTAAGACAAATAAAGGCGGATGATGCACTGTCTGCCATTCCTGTTGTCGTGGTTACGACCTCGGATTCGGAATCTGATATAAGTGAATGTTATAAATTGCAGGCAGCGGGTTATATACAGAAAGCCGCTATGCCCGCGGAGTTCAATGAGATACTTAAAAAATTAGTCCGCTACTGGTTTTTAACTTCAGTAGTATTGAAAGTTTGATTGGACGGTTTAACGTTTGGAAACCAATTTGATGAGGGATTAAGATGGACATCTACAAAACGGTTACGATTATGCTGGTAGAAGACGACTTGGGCGACCAGAAGCTTATAAAAATGTCGCTTAAGGAGCAGAGAATTGCTAATACGCCTGTGGTGGCATCCAGCGCTGAAGAGGCTCTTGAATATCTCGAAAAGAATAAGATGGAAGATCATGACAATGCTCTGCCGGACCTTATTCTGCTCGATTTGAATATGCCGGGTATGGGAGGCAAGGAATTCCTGAGACAAATGAAGGCTGACCCCGTATTTGGGGCGATACCCGTCGTTATTCTCACTACAAGTGATTCAGACAAGGACATACTCGAAAGCTTCAAGCTGCATGCCGCAGGGTATGTCAGAAAGCCCGTAAATCTTACCGATTTCCAGGAAGTTATGCAGACCTTAACAGATTATTGGTTTACTATTTGCAGACGAATGACTCATGAGCCAGACAGACAAATCAGTAAATGTATTAGTAGTTGACGATGATGAACTAGACAGGAGACTCGTCAAGATTGTTCTGGCAAAGTCGGCAAATCTGATAAGGTTTAATGTCGAATCTGCACAGACGATTACAGAGGCTCTTGGAAAGCTTACCAAAGACAACTGCTTCAATATTATTCTGCTCGACCTTAATCTGCCGGACGGCAGGGGAATGGAAAACGTGCAGAAAGTTTCCAGCGCTGCTCCAAATGTGCCTATTATTGTGCTTACAGGGCTTGATGATGAGGAAACCGGTCTTGAATCTATACGCAACGGTGCCGAAGATTATCTGGTAAAGGGCGACGGCCTTGCATACACCCTTGTCAAAACAATAAGATATGCCATCGAAAGAAAAAAGGAAAAGGCCAGTCTTATCGAGGCTAAAAATGAGCTTGAACAGATAAACGCAAGGCTTCTTAAGGCAACCGCGACGGCAAAGGAAATGGCCGCAGAAGCCGAAAAGGCTAACGCCGCGAAAAGCCAGTTCCTGGCAAATATGAGTCACGAAATAAGAACGCCTATGAATGCCATCATAGGTTTCAGTGAGGTGCTTGAGGAAGAGTCGTTGACAGAGCAGCAAAAAGAATACATTGAAATGATTCTCGGCAGTAGCAAACATCTGTTACAACTCATTAACGATATTCTCGATTTCTCGAAGATAGAAACGGGCAAAATAAAGATTGAGAACGTCGAATGTGATATTAGAGCGATACTGACTAATGTCGAATCGCTGATGAATCCCGCCGCAAAAGCCAAAAAGCTCGAACTTAAAATCGAATTTGCGGAGGATGTACCGCGTTTAATCATATCGGACATGGTAAAATTACGGCAATGCCTTATTAATCTTGTAAGCAATGCCATAAAATTCACAGAGCAGGGATACGTAAAAATCGCTGTTAAGCGGGTAGAAAAAGAGAACAAGCCGTTTATAGTATTTGAAGTTATCGATACAGGCATTGGAATACCGGCGGATAAGCTAAGTATTATCTTCGATGCATTCACACAGGTTGACGGCAGCACGACTCGCAAATACGGCGGCACTGGATTGGGACTGACGATAACAAAACAGCTTGCTGGTCTGATAGGAGGAGATATAAGCGTCGAAAGCGAGATGGGAAAAGGCTCGATTTTCAGAATTACCTTGCCGGCAGACATAGCCGTCGGCGAACAGCAGCCCGCCCCTGAAAGTGTTGCCGACAGGCAGACGGACGAGAAGATTGAGCGTATAATTGAAACAGGTCATTCTAACGCTCGGGACAGTCTGCGGACTGAATTCTCAGGCAGGGTGCTTGTTGCTGAAGACAACACGACGAATCAAACGCTGATAAAACTGCTGCTTGAAAAACTCGGTTTTGTTGTAACTATTGCGGTCAATGGTGTCGAGGTATGCGAGGCAGTCAAAAAGCAGCAATTTGAGTTGATTTTTATAGATATGCAGATGCCGGAAATGGATGGCTGCACTGCGACAAAGAGACTTCGCAGTCTTGGAGTGAAAACGCCGATGATTGCTATGACTTCCGGTGTAGAGGAGGAGGATAAAAAGGAGTGTCTGGCGGCCGGTTGCGACGATTACATCCCGAAACCCGTAGATAGAAACCGTCTTATTAAAGTTATAAGCAGTTGCCTCGAGGTAACGCCAACGATATCTGCCGGGTAAAAATCAAAGCGGCAGTCCGACAGCTTAATCCTTCCCGCCGTAAATAAATCTCATCCGGCCTACATTTGGAACAATCGCCAGTCTGGAGTCATTCACGCTGAAACCGCCGGGCCAATAAACAAAGAAAGCCTTGCCTATCAGATAATCGCGAGGCACAATTCCCATCCGATAACTGCTGCCGTTGTTACCGATGCCTTCAACATTCCATAGGCGGGAATCAAAACTGTCGGGGCTATTGTCGCCCATAGCAAAGTATTCGTCATTTCCGAGCGTGAAGGGGTTATTCTCGCCTGCGCGGTCGACAGGCTGACGCGAATCAGGCCGAGTGCCGAGATAATGTATATCCCGGTACAGGGCGATGTGTGAAAGTGTCAGATTGCCCGAACCGAAAACTATCGCCTTCGGCTCTACGTCGCTCATCCGCTGACCGGCGTCGTCTTTGCCTGTGCCGAGGTCATAGACGAGTTTCTCTTCATCGATTTCAAAGATAAGCTGATGGTCAACATTCGCAAACCTGACAAGGAAAGACTTGTCTTTTGTGGGTGGCGTTATTTCCTTGCGTATAAGTTCGGTTGTTTTACCGAGCGAATCGACCTTTTCGATTATCATTTCGCCCTGATGACTTAAATAAGCCTTGTAGAGCGTTTCATATTTTGTAAGACCAATTCCCGTTATTCCGCCATCGGCATTGAATCTTGCGTAATAATTCATCATCAGGTCACTGCAAAAGGGAATATTGTCGTAGAATCGCGGGTCGCCGTAAGCATACACCGCCCGGAAATTATTGCCTTTACTGCTGTCATAAAACATTATGTTAATTTTGTCGGGATCGCTTTCGAGGGTAAATTCCGTCGGCTTTGCGGAATTATATTTCCATTGTGAATCTTTCTCGTTTGTGAATGGTTGCCGCCAGGCGTGCTCATTAAACCTGCTTTCCATCGGGCGTATCGGCTGATAATCGTTATTGTAAAGGCACATCCACATCTCCTCCTGCACCTTCGGCGGCTTTCTTTGAAGGATGCCGTTAATATATATATCGCCGTCGATTATTTCGAGCGTCTCGCCGGGCCTGGCTATTAGCCTTTTTATGTAATTTTCTTTCGGACCGTTCGGATTTTTAAATACTATCACATCCCACCTTTTCGGCTCTGCGAATTGATAAAGACATTTAAAGACAAGGATTCTGTCGCCGTTGGATTTTGGAACAAGCGTATTGGAATTTTCATAATAGCCGCAGCTCGGGCATCTCGGCGAAGGCGTCAATTTATAAAGACCGGCGACGCTGGCGGTCCGGTATGCTTTCTGTATATAAGGATTGAAATTATATTCATAGCTGTAGCCGCACTCTGTGCAGCAGATACGAAAATGGTCGCCCATCAGTGTATCAGCCATACTGCCGGTCGGTATTCGAAACGCTTCGAGGATAAACGCCCTGAAAACAAACGCCAGTATAAATGCGGTTATAATCCATTCGAAGGTGTTGGCTATCGACTCTGCCGTCGTGGCCTTTTTGGAACTTACATTTGATTCATCTGACATTTACAAGTCCTTTTTTCGTATCTCGTTTAGCGGTTACGCTGCTCGTATCGTCTATCGTAAGGACGTCTAACGATTAACGCAACCGTAACGAGCCTCGCAACCGCAACCGTTTGACGTTTCGTGAATAAGGGGGTAAATATAACCTTAAATACGTTTGTCTGCAAGAATTGTTTGGCAAAACAAAAGTATTTGACGCACCTCGAAAAAACAGATATTCTATCGGCTTTAAATTAAGGCGGAATATGCTTACAGATAACATTCTCGATTTAATCGGCAACACGCCTCTTATAAGGCTAAAAGGCGAAAATGTTTACGCCAAGGCCGAATTCCTCAACCCCGGCGGAAGCATAAAGGACAGGGTTGCCCTTGCTATGCTCGAAGGCGCCGAGAGAGACGGCAGATTAAAACCCGATTCAATAATTATGGAACCGACAAGCGGAAATACGGGTATCGGCGTTGCCCTCGTCGGCAGACTCAAAGGTTATAAAGTCAAAATCGTAATGCCGGAAAGTATGAGCGAGGAAAGAAAAAAACTCATTAAGGCTCTCGGCGCTGAGCTGATTTTAACCGAACCGGACAAAGGTATTGCCGGGGCGGTGGAAAAAGTAAAGCAAATGGCTGCCGCTGATAAGCGAATCTTTGTCCCGCAGCAGTTTGAAAACCCCGATAATCCTCGTTGCCACTATGAACAAACGGCTGTCGAACTATGGCGGCAGATGGGTGGCGATATTACCTGTTTTGTCGCAGGCGTCGGCAGTGGCGGAACTCTGCAGGGCGTTGGGAAATTTCTCAGGGAGCATAAAAAGGATACAAAAATCGTTGCTGTCGAGCCGAAAAATGTAAGCGCACTTTTGGGCCACGAGCCGGGCCTGCACCAGATTCAGGGCATTGGCGATGGTTTCATTCCCGCTGTGCTTGATGTTTCGCTTGTGGATGAGGTGCTCGAAGTTACGGATGAAGATGCGATTGATACGACAAGACAATTAGGCACTAATTACGGCCTGCTTGTGGGGATTTCTTCAGGTGCCAATGTCTGGGCGGCACGCCAGCTCGCCAAAAAATATAAAGGTAATATAACGACTGTCCTGCCCGACAGGGCCGAAAGATACTTCAGCACCGCGCTGTTATAATTTTACCGCATCGGCAAAAATGCTGATAAGTTCCTCTGTTTCTTCCCATCCGATACATTCGTCTGTAAGCGATTGACCGTAGGTGAGCTTTTCGGGTTTTATAAGTTTCTGATTGCCTGCGGTAATAAAACTTTCGAGCATTACGCCGGCAATCAGACTTGTCCCTGACTTGACTTGCCCGGCCACATCGATAAGCGCATCTCTCTGCAAGCGGTAATCCTTATTTGAGTTCGCGTGACTGCAGTCAACGATAATGCCGTTGCCGATTCCCGCCTTTTTCAGCAGAACGCCTGCGAATGCCACATATTCTGCGCCATAATTCGGACAGTCCGTTCCACCCCGCATAACAAGATGACCGAACTTATTGCCTCGTGTCTCGGCGATGATAACCTGGCCGTCTCGGCTTATTCCCAGGAAAGAATGAGGACTTGCCGCGGCCTTTATCGCATCGACGGCGGAGATAAGATTGCCCTCGGTCGAATTTTTAAAACCTATAGGCATCGACAGACCGCTTGCCATTTGGCGATGAATCTGCGATTCTGCAGTTCTTGCTCCGATTGATGCCCACGAAATCAAATCGGCAAGATACTGCGGCACAATCGGGTCGAGAAATTCTGTCGCACAAGTCAGCCCGTTTTTGCCTATTTCAAGCAGTATATTGCGGGCCCTGTTGAAACCTTCTTCTATATTATCTGAGCCGTCAAGATGCGGGTCGTAGAGCATTCCCTTCCAGCCCAGGGTGGTTCGCGGCTTTTCAAAATACGTCCGCATTATAATCATAAGTTTCTTCCGGAATTTGTCCTGCAGTTTTTTCAATCGGCCGGCGTAATCAAATGAGGCTTTGCTGTCGTGCAAAGAGCAGGGACCTGCGATGACAAGACGTCTTTTATCTTTGTTCGTCAATATTGCCTGAATGCCTCTGCGGGACTCGGCTACGAGATGTGCGGTTTCGTCTGTCAGCGGGTATTTCTCCTTGAGCTGCTCAGGCGTTATCAGCGGCTTAAACTGCACTATATTTAGATTGTCTGTAATTTCCATATTTTCCAGTTAGTGTAAATCCCGTATTAGTCTCTGTCAAACAAAATTGACTATTTATAAGTATGTCGTTATTATATCCGGCAGACTGTATCTGACCTGATGAGAAACAAAAATATGGCGAAACTCAAAATTACAGCGGTTCTATTGCTGCTTTGTTTGCTGTTTTTATGCGTGTTTTTCCTGACGGCAAAATCTCTCATAGTTAATGAATATGACGGCAAACAGGTCGCATTTTTAAAAAATCTCGCTCAAACCCGGACTGGACAATTCTTCATTAGGCATTATACCTCTCAGTTGAATTTTCTGGCCGGATGCAAACTGGGGGAATATAACAAACTAAATTCTTCGGAAAAGGTATATTTCGAGCTGTCTCGTTGGATATTCATCGGACTTGCGGTAAGAGTAGTCTGGGTTATCAGCGCAGTGTTGATGATTATGTATTGTATCAGCATAAATTCATCTGCGTTTCCGACTCCTCGAAAATACACGATACTTATATCGCTGCTGGTGATTTTGAATGGCACTATAGTCAGGCTCATTATGGCATCAGCCTTCTATGGTAATATCGATATGCGATATTATGAAGTGGACGCCAATTTTGCTATGACGGGAGATAACATATACGCTCATGTTAAAGCGTATAATTATACCCCTGTGTGGCTTATGACTTTAGGCTTTCTAAAATATATACAGCTTCAGATGTCGTCCGTTTCTTTTCACTTTGTGGTAAGGTCTTTTTTATGTCTGGCGGATATTGTAACTTTGGTTTTTCTTCTCCTTATCGCGAATCTTAGAAAAATATCTTTGCATAAGGTAGCCCTGCTGTTCTATCTCAATCCGGTGTCTTTTCTCATAACCGGCTATCATGGTCAATTTGATAATTTAGCCGTCCTTATGGTGGTCATAGGATTGTTTATTTATTTGAAGTTGAACCAGAAGTCTGTTTGGGGGATTGTTGCATTATGGCTCCTTGCCACCGCAGGAATGATTATCAAGCACAATATATTCTATGAACTGATAATCTGTCTGAATTCCGCTATAAAGCGTTATCGAATAAAACTCCTGCTGTTCGCGGTGTCGGTATGCTTATTCCTCGTGACGTTCATACCTTACTGGAGCCAGGGCAGCCAAGGCATAATCGAAAACGTATTTCAGTATTCTTCTGCCGTGGGTGAATATGGGTTCGCTTCACTGCTCGGCCTTCCGCAGTTTAAGTATCTATTTATTACAGGCATGTTCGTCTTCCCGTTTTTGCTGGGCGGCAGAGATATTATCCGCCAGTGTTTATTGGGGTTTCTTTTTTTTGTGTCTTTTACTAGTGGTTGGGGCATTCAGTATTTTGTTTTGCCTCTTGCTGTTGGTTCTTTATATTCTTCAAAAGGTTTTTTATTTTACTGCCTCTTGGCTTCGGAGTTTATCCTCGAAAATAAAAATAATGTATTTGTGCCGGGCTTGAACATCCACGTCAACGTTGTGTGGCTCTGCGCGTTGTTCTGGTTCTTTAGTGAACTGTGGTACAGCAGAAGGAATACTGCGATAACGGCCGCACAGAAATTAACATAAGAAAAAGCATTTTGCGGCGAATAATATAACTCTCTGTCAAATAACAAGTTACAGCACAGTTTTCCCCCTGTCTTTCAGCAGAAGCCAGACGAAGAACGGCCCGCCTAAAAGGGCGGTTATCACGCCGACGGGCATCTCCGCAGGTGCAATCAGTGTTCTCGCTATCGTATCGCAAAGGACAAGAAATGCTCCGCCGAATATTATTGATGTCGGCGTTAGAATCTTATGGTCTGGCCCGACAAGCAGTCTGCAAATATGCGGCGCCATCAGCCCCACAAAACCTATTGGGCCGCAATAAGCGACAACCGCCGCGACCATAATTGATGTTGCGAAGAAAATAATCTTTCTTGTGTTTTTTACATCGACGCCTCTTGCGATGGCAATTTCATCGCTGATGCTCATCAGGTTAAGATTTAATCTCTGAATGACAATGACAGCGATACCGATTACCGTAAAAACAAGCATTGTAACAGGCGTCTGATACCCTGTAACATCTATACTTCCCATCAGCCAGTGGATAATCCGGAATGACTGTGTGAAATCGCTTATATACTGCAGGAAAAGTATCAGGCTTGAAAAAAAGAAATTCACTGCGATGCCTGCGAGCAGCATTGTGTCTGCGGAAAAGCCTTTTTTGATTCTCGTAAGACCGTAGACTAAAAGCACCGCCGCAAGAGCCCCTGCGAATGAAAACCATATATTGCCATAGGGAATCGGCAAATAGGCTGCGAAGATAATGCATATTGCCGCCCCGAAAGCCGCGCCGCTTGAAATGCCGAGCGTAAAAGGCGTCGCGAGCGGATTTCTGAACATTGCCTGCAGTGCGACGCCGCAGCACGCAAGGGCGGCTCCTGCCAAAAAGGCCGTAAAGACCCTTGGCAGGCGGATTTGATAAAAAACCTGTGCCTCCGTTGTGGTAAGGTCTGTGTTCTTTAATACGGACAGCGGAACTTTTATCATACCTGCGAACGGCGCAGCCGCCACAACCAGCAGAGCGAATAGAACTATCAATATAAATACGGCGTTTCTTTTCATCTTATTATGTCAGGAACAATAATTTTTTGTCCTGTCAGCGGATGCCGTACGAAATTGAATTTTTTCGAATAAATTTTTTCGAGCATATCTTCATTCATAATTTTCTCAGGCACCCCCTCGAAAACAATTTTTCCTTCCTTGAGTGCGATGATTATATCCGCGCTCAATACAGCTGAGTTCAAATCATGTGTTACGCAGACGATAGTTGTGCCGTAGGTCTTGTTTATTTTTGCCAGTAGATTATGTATGTCCCGCTGATGTTTGTAGTCGAGATATGTGGCAGGTTCGTCGAGCAGGAAAATTTCAGCCTGCTGTGCAAGTGCCGCGGCAATACTGACCTGTTGTCGTTCGCCGCCGCTTAATGTTGCCATTGCCCTGTCCGCAAAGCACGCCGTCTGTGTCATATCCATAGCGTTGCAGGCGATTTTTTCATCCTCAGGGCTTATAACCGAAAACGGACTCAAATGCGGATATCGCGCCATCAGGACAAACTGCCGTACCGTAAACGGAATATCGACGCCCAGCGACTGCGGCACATAAGTCAGTATCCGGGCAAGGCTTTTCTGTGAATATGTTTTTAAATTCCTGCCTTTTACTTTTATCGAGCCTTGATAATCGGTGACAATCCGGCTCACGCAGCGAAGTAGCGTGGTTTTGCCGGCTCCGTTTGGACCGACAATAAAAAGTCTTTGCCCCGCAGAAACCGGAAAGCAAATCCGTTCCAGTATCTGTTTGCCTGAAATTGCAAAACTCAGCTCTGCAATTTCAATTGCCTTTTGGTCGTCCATTTGCGTCAGCTGTCAGCTCTGGTTTTATGGCGGCAGCGAGTTTTTCCAGCGCCATTACCACTCGCGGCCCGGGTATTGTCATATAATCTTCGGTAAATACGTATATTCTGTTGTTCTTTACGGCGTCTATCTGACTGAGGTTTTTCCACTGTTTTATTATTGCATTGCTGTCTATCGGATTTTTATCCGCGGGTACAAGGTCGATGATTACTTCGGGATTCATCGATATTATGGATTCGCTGTTTATCGTCGGAAAGGGCGCTGTGCCGGCATATACATTTTGTCCGCCGGCGTATGAAATCATTTGATTGTAGAATTCGTCGCCGGCAGCTTTAATATTCATCGGCGGCTTGGTGGTATCTTGTGAAATATCATGCCCGACTATAACAAGAACCTTTGGATATGGTTCGTTTGCGTATTTGTCCGAAATAGCCGTCATTTTGGACGTAAGTCCCTTGAAGATTTTCTTGGCCTGCTCACTTGCGCCGCAGCAGCGGCCGATATCTTGTATTGATTGGAAAATATCTTGGACGGTACTGTGTTCCAGCACAAGAGTTTCTATGTTCAGTGATTTGAATTTATTTGTAGGTTGCAGCATTTCGTTGAAGACAATAACGACATCCGGCTTTGCCGCGACAATTGCTTCGTAATTCGGGTTCATTAGACCGCCCATTTTTGGTTTCGCTTTTGCCTCCTCGGGATAGTTGCAGAACTCCGATACGCCTATTACTTTATCGCCCGCCCCCAGCGCGAAAAGCATTTCGGTAGTGCTGGGAGCAAGGGAAATAATCCTGTTATAGGTCTTTGTTATGTCGGCGTTTCCGCCTCCGATTGTTATGCCCTCTTCTTCGAGCTGCTTTTCTTGTTTGACACGATATGCCCAGAAAGCTGCTATTGCGATTATCAGAAGGACAAGGACAACTAATTTTGCTTTTTGACTCATTTTTGGACTCCTTTATAAATCCGGTTTCAGGAAATAAGTTTTATCTTTGCGGCCGTCTGCTGCTGATAATTTTCAAGAAATTCCATCCAGTTGGTTAATCCTTCTCGGTAAATCTGACCCGAATACAGGAAACCATCGTTATGATTGCCGAAAATTTCAATAAACTCCTTCGGCTCTTTTGCCGCTTCTTCATAAAGACGCAGTCCGAACTCAAACGGCACAATCTCGTCATTTCGGCTGTGAATAATAAGAACCGGGCAGTCCGTCTGTTTGAGATAATCGCTTGTCTTAAAGCCATACCGGGCGAACGGCCTTACCGCCAGATACGGATAAAACTTCTGTCCGATGTCCGCGTAAGAGGTAAAGCCGCTTTCGATTATTAATCCTTTTGCTTCTACGTTGCTTGCCAGATGTGCCGCGATACTGCCGCCGAGCGATTTCCCGCAGATTATTATTTCACAGGGCTTAAGTTTTTTCTCATTTTTAAGCCAGTCGTAGGCGGCCTGCGCGTCGATATACGTTCCTTCTTCAGTAGGTTCGCCCTGGCTGTGCCCGTAGCCGCGATAGTCGAAAATTAGGCAGTTAAGACCAATTTCGTAGAAAATATTTAGTGAATCAAGCGCGTATGCGATATTTCCCCCGTTGCCGTGACAGAAAAGCAGGGTAAGCCGGCCATTCTTTGCCGGAATATACCACCCGCTTAGTATCAGATGGTCTGCCGTTTTAAGTTGAACCTTTTCATATTCCAGCCCGATATCGCCGGGATTATAGGGAACCTCGCCCGTCGGGCTGAATGTCAGCGCCGGCTGCATAAAATACAGCGTTATTCCAAGCCCGAAATACGCAATCAGCAGTAATGTAATTATCGATAGCAGCATAAAGTTTGTTTAGCCCCCACCCCTGTGGTGGGGGGATTTTCCACAGCATTTTAATTTGCTCGCAGCAATAAAACAAGATAGAATTTACAGCTATGATAAAAAGACGAAAAACGACTACTGTAACGGCAGGAACGGTCAAAATCGGCGCCAAATACCCGATTGTGATTCAGTCTATGACAAAACTGGCCACTACCGACATCGCCGGCTGCATCCGGCAGATAAACGCCCTCGCCGCGGCAGGGGCAAAACTTGTCAGACTTGCTGTCCCAACAAGGCCGGACAGCATCGCCTTTGCGAAAATCGTCCAAAAAGTCAAAACTCCCTTGATTGCCGATATTCATTTTTCCGCCCAAAGGGCGATTGAGGCTATCGAAGCCGGCGCAGCGAAAATCCGTCTCAACCCCGGCAACATAAAAAACAAAAATGATATTAACAGGATAATTGATTGTGCAAAAACTCACAAAATCGCCGTCCGTATCGGCATAAACGAGGCAAGTATCCGAAACCTCCTCCGCGATACGCCTTACAAAAAGCGAGCAGGCCTGATGATAAAGGAAATGCAAAGTTACGTCCGGCTCTTTGAAAAACGCGGGTTTAACAATATCATTTTAAGCGTCAAGAGTTCCGATGTCGAAAGGACGATTGAATCTAATTGTGCCATCGCCGAAAAATTCGATTATCCGATACATCTCGGCCTGACCCACGCTGGCCTCGCCGAAGATGCGATTATTCCCGCCTCCGTCGCGTTGGGAACTCTTTTGCAGCAGGGCATTGGCGATACAATTAGAATCAGCATCGCAGGCGACCCTGTCCAGGAAGTCGAAATCGCAAAGCAGATACTTGTTTCTCTCGGCCTTTATAAAAGCAGCCAGCCTCAGTTGATTGTTTGCCCGACCTGCGGCAGGGTTCAATGGGACTTGATTGGATTTGCTCGGCAGGTCAAAAAACTTCTTAAGGAAATTCACAAACCGATAAGGGTTGCCGTGATGGGCTGTATAGTCAACGGCCCCGGCGAAGCCGCCGATGCCGATATCGCCGTCTGCGCCGCCGCAGATAAAGGTTTCATCTACAAAAAAGGCAAAAAAATCGCCGCCGTTAAGCAAAAAAAACTTTTTGATGTTCTAAAGAAGGAAATTAGAAAAATTGGTTAGTGGTTAGCCCTGCCATCACTATGGCAGGGTTGTTTTATACTTGTCCGCCTTTTACCCGCCTTAGGCAGGCTGGCGGATTTGATTTTTTGAGGCGTGATATGAATAAAAAATATTACATTCTTTTTATTTTATTGTTTTTGATTTATGGTTTTGTAACAGAAATTGAGGGAGACAAACAAATGGCAATTACAATAACATCTTCAGCCTTTAAAGAAGGACAAATGATACCTGCAAAATACACTTGTGACGGCGATAACATTTCGCCGCCGCTGAATTGGCAGCAGGCGCCGCAGGGCGTTAAAAGTTTTGCTCTAATTTGCGATGACCCTGACGCTCCCATAGGAATCTGGATTCACTGGGTTTTGTGGAACATTCCTGCCGAGGCGAACGGGTTGCCCGAAGCTGTTCCGGCAACAACACAGCTTCCTGATGGCTCAAAGCAGGGCGTTACAAGTTCTCGCAGTCACGGCTATCACGGCCCTTGTCCCCCCGGCGGAACGCACAGGTATTATTTTAAGGTTTACGCCCTGGATACAATACTTGATTTGCCGGACAGTTCTACTAAGCAGGATTTGCTTGAAGCTATGAAGGGTCATATTCTCGCCGAAGGCTCATTAATGGGCAAATACAAACGCCAGTAAATCCTTAATTTATTTAATGAGCGGTATATTTAGCCCCCGGTTTTACCGGGGGTTTTGTTTAGCCCCGCACCTATTTGTACTACGATTTTGCACAATTAAATTGCAAAGTAATTTACCCAACTACTCTACTATTACTGTTCTTACGCACAATACAAATAGGTGCGGGGTTCGTTTTATCTCGCCAGGGCGATAACGTATTTTTTGCGAATTTTTTTGGTTAGCCCTGCCATCACTATGGCAGGGTTCGTTTTCAACTTTCTAATTTCGATTATCAACTTTCTCGGCCCTGCCGCCGCCCGACGAGCTTAGCTTCTGTGTTCGGAATGCCTACTAATACCGACATCGGCTATTACAGATTTTCACTTATGGGTTCAAACTGAAACAGCACCTCCCAGTCCGTCAAAGAAAAAGTATACTCTCCCGACTAAACGTTTGAACTCTTCCACTGCAATTTTTGAAGGTAGATTCTTCAGAGCATTCGCACCTTTTGTTGTCCTTGTATATCTAAACTCTTGTCCTGTTGGGTCGTACTTATCAAATGTTAGAATAACTTCCTCTACTTCGCTCAGAATTTTCTGATCTCCTTCAGTTTCACAAAAAGGCTGAATCAGGGGTTTTAGCTTAAGCCAGAGATTACTCAAATTGTGCTCTTTCAGCAAGCTTCCCGCTTGGTCCAACGGATACCCCTTCAACTCTTTTAGCCAATACTTTAGCTCCAACTCTAAATAATGTCTGTAAAGAAATCCTATAGGACGGAGAAAGTCCTCATACCAACGATACTTCTTGCCTCTTACTACGAAATCAACCAACTCATCACCCGCCTCTTTGAACGCGATGACGTTTGACTCGTCACCCCCCAGATACTGGTGCAACAATACTGTATGTGGCGTTTTCATCTTGTTTAGTTCTCCTAAGACACAGAAAACAATACTCCAGAACGGGAAAAGGCCAAGCGTGATTGCCACTCGTCCTTTATAATTCCTGGCAAACCAACTTTAGGCGGACTTTTGTCTCGAAGGACTACCATCGGTAAGTCGTCCGGGGTACATGCTACCCGATAATCATCTCTTAGTGTCGCATATGACTAATGTAACCGTGCACAATTTGAAAATTACGTGTCCATGCGATCGTTATGACCTATTTATTAGTAATTCAGCCAACTCTGGTGATGCCAAAGCATTCTTGATTTTGCTGTGCCATTTTGGAAGATTGATTTGATCCGCCTCCATCAAGTATCGAGTCGTTTTGGTTGCATCGTCGACTACTATCGAGCTACTTTGGATAGTGCCTTCGGCAATTTCCTCTGTGAGACCGTCAGCGAGCTCAGATATTTTGATCAACGATAGTGCAAAGCCATTGAAAAAACCGGGACAGTCAAGATTGCCTGCATAGATATCCATGAGGCCCGAGAGCTGTGACTTGATGTCCAAAAGGGTCAACTTCCCAACCTTGATGTAAGGCTGCAAGTAGATCATGGCTGCGGCATAGACGATGTCGATCTCAGAGTCGAAAAGATCCTGATAACTCTTCCGCAGTGTCTCATAAACAAACGTGACGTCTCTTGCCATTGTTCTAGGATTTCTTGCAAGTTTGAGGTATAGCATGACGATGCCAAAACCGAGGACAGCACCTACGACAAGAATTATCCAACTAGTGAAAAGAATGCCCAAAAAGCCACTAACCGCGAGAAACATGCAACCCAATGCTAGGTGTTTCTTGTGGCGGTCCTTCTTTGGCCAAGGAAAACTGGAGAGCCCGAAGTAGAGAAGAAACGCACCTACCAGTATTGTCAGTATTCTGACGATATTCATGTTCCACTCTCACGATATTTGAAAACCATCAGGATTCTATGCTAACGTTATAGAGAAATCAAACAATATTCCCTCTGTGTCCTCTGTGAACTCTGTGTCTATAAAAAAGGAGAGCCCCGATACTTTGCAGTATCGAGGCTCATAATCCTGGCGATGACCTACTCTCGCCCCTATTGGACTACCATTGGCCCGGCAAGCTTAGCTTCTGTGTTCGGAATGGGAACAGGCGTTGCCCCGCCGGAATTGTCACCAGGAAGTTTATTTCTTCAGGCTTGCGCCCGAAAAAGTCAAATCAAAAAAAAGTGTAGATGCCTTTACGTCTAAATTATAATCCTTACGTTTTCGGTATTAGTTGTTTGCTTTTTACGATTTACGTTTTACGTAACCGTAACGAGCTGCGCAACCGCAACCGTTTAACGGGTCATAGCAATCAATGATTGATATGGTCAAGCTTTCGAGCATTAGTACCGGTTAGCTTAAGCGATTTCTCGCCTTACACACCCGGCCTATCGACCTCGTAGAGTTCAAGGGCTCTTTTATTGTCCGAAGACAAAATGGAATCATCATCTTGGGATGGGCTTCATGCTTAGATGCTTTCAGCATTTATCCTTTCCCGACATAGCTACCCGGCTATGCTCCTAGCGGAACAACCGGTACACCAGAGGTCAGTACTTCTCAGTCCTCTCGTACTAGAGAAGCATTCCCTTCAAGATTCTTACGCCCGCGGCAGATAGGGACCGACCTGGCTCACGCCGGTCTGAACCCAGCTCGCGTACCACTTTAATCGGCGAACAGCCGAACCCTTGGGACCACCTTCAGCCCCAGGATGTGATGGGCCGACATCGAGGTGCCAAACCGCACCGCCGCTATGGACGCTCGGGTGCGATCAGCCTGTTATCCCTAGAGTACCTTTTATCTGTTGAGCGATGGCCTTTCCACGCAGATCCACCGGATCACTAAGTCCTACTTTCGTATCTGTTCGACTTATATGTCTCACAGTTAAGCATCCTTATACCTTTGCGCTCTATGCACGATTGCCAACCGTGCTGAGGATACCTTTGAACTTCTCCGTTACGCTTTGGGAGAAGACCGCCCCAGTCAAACTGCCCACCTAACACTGTCCCATATCCGGTTTCACGGATTATGGTTAGACGACTAACATAGCCAGGGTGGTATTTCAACGTTGGCTCCCCGCTGTCCGGAAACAGCGGATCAACGCCTCCCACCTATCCTACGCAAGATATGACAGGCGACAATATCAGGCTACAGTAAAGGTTCATAGGGTCTTTCCGTCTTGCCGCGGGTACGTGGTATCTTCACCACAACTACAATTTCACCGAGTCCGTCCTTGAGACACTGCTCCAGTCGTTACGCGGTTCATGCACGTCGGAACTTACCCGACAAGGAACTTCGCTACCTTAGGACCGTCCACTTCTGTTACAACCGGACAAGCTCTCTGTCTTTTTTGGTCCAACAAAAACAGAATTATTTGCTTGTAGGCGAGCCGGGCATTTCTGCCGGCCTCTGTATGTCGCCATACAGGTCGGACTATATCATCAACTTCCGAAAATTCTATTTTAGATTGCGCGTCGGGCTGAGGCTTTAATTGTTGGTCAGTGCTCTTGAGCCCGATATTGACTAACCAATTATTTACATTACAACGCATCGCGCGCTGGAAAAACAAAAACGATAATCTTTCATTTCATTTTTCCTTTCAAAAGTTGTTCGGCGTATAGTCTCTGAGGATTCTATCACTCAAATTCTGCAAGTATTTCCGCTTCGCTGTATTTACGTTTGCCGCCGTCATTCATATTTCGTCGAAGTCGAAGAAGCTTCTTTATCCCTGTTTTTCGCAGGTGAGCCCCTTCAGTCATAAAACCCGCCATTTTTTTGAAAATGGCAAAATCTCGTTTCTTCTTTGCTGAAAGAAATCCAAATCTTTCAAAAAACGGAATGACGTTTTCGCAGATAGCCGCCAGATTATTTACTTCATACATCCACACATCTTCGCTCTTATAGCGAATCGTGCCGCATTTCAGATATCGTTTGATAAGCTCCAAAAGAGTCTTATCTTTTTGTGATACATTCATACATAACGATATCTTCCATGGCTGTTTGTAATCTTTGCGACGACGGAAGCTCATGTTAAAACTTCCCTCGCCATCTACGAATCCGGCAAAATAATAACCGATCGAAACGGGAATTTCGCTTAATTTTAGCATTTGAGAATAGCCTTTCCTGCTGATTACCTGCACCGAACGGATTGTTACTGCCCATTAAAATGGGTTAGTACCGTCGGATACTCAGGCGTTCCAGCATATAGC
>JBAVNP010000178.1:0-4928 GCA_049691175.1 Sedimentisphaerales bacterium | reverse complement strand
GCGCTAATGTTGTTACAGTTCCCCTGGGCAATACTCAGGAGTCTTTGAGAAATATTCAAGAGACTTGTGAAAAACTTTATCCGCGTCCGAAAATAATGATACTGAATTTTCCGCATAACCCGACAGCAATGACCGTTGACGATATCGGGTATTTTGAGACCGTTGTCGATATTGCCAGAAAACTCAATATCGCTGTCATTCACGATTTTGCCTATGGCGATACCTGCTTTGATGGATACAAGGCCCCCAGTTTTCTTTCCGCAAAGGGAGCCAAGGACGTCGGCGTTGAATTTTCCACGATGAGCAAGGCTTTTAATATGGCCGGCTGGCGCATCGGCTTTGCCGCTGGAAACAAACAGATGATTGAAGCCCTTGCAACGATAAAAGGCTATTACGATTACGGCATTTTCCAGGCTGTTCAGATAGCGAGCATTATTGCGATGAGACAGTGCGAAAATGATATTATCGAGCAGAACAAAAAATATCAGTTCCGCAGGGATGTTGTCTGTGATTGTCTTTCTCGTATAGGCTGGCAGGTGGATAAGCCGCGGGCATCGATGTTTGTCTGGGCAAGGGTGCCTGATGAACAGTTAAAGGGCAAAGGCACGATTGATTTTGCGATGGATTTGGTCGAGCATGCAAATGTCGTTATTTCACCCGGCAGGGCATTTGGCGAAAACGGCGAAGGTTATATGCGAATCGCCCTTGTCGAAAATGAAAATCGTCTTCGCCAGGCCTTTCGCAATATCAAAAAATATGTTCAAAAGGGATAGGTTGGTTAGCCTGCACCCCTGCGGTGCAGGGAATATTTATTCGCCATATGCAGATTCCACAAATTTTCAATTTTAAATTTTCGATGTTCAATCTTTTCCCCCTGCCCGGCTGGTTTTTCAACTTCTGCCTTAATTCCTTCCCCTACACCGACAGAATTTGCCTCCGCCTGTATAGTAGAATTTTTACACATTATGCAATTTGCATTGTCGCAAAAGATGCCGTCGTCATTATCATCTTCGAGAATGTTGTTTCGTGTTTTGGCAACACTATTGGGGTCGATATGAAATTGAAGCTGCTGTGCCAGTTCTTCGGTCATGTGGTTTTTCATTCTTGCCAGCACATATACGCGAGGATAATCGAGATATACAACCGTCTCGTGAAAACTGGCGCGATTCGAAATTGTGCTAAATGAGCCGTCTTCGCGGGTTCGGGTATCATCATCGACTGTCATCGCTGAACTAATTATTGCACCAGAAATGCCCCGGCCAGTATACTTATCAAGTACTTTTCCTTTCAGGGGAATCCGGGCGAGTTCATCGGTCACAACATTGATATGGAAATTTTTGTGTTCGCCATCGCCAAGTTCGAGCGGTTCGTAATGTGTCGGGTGTGAATCATAGAAATAAACCTCGACCATGTATTTGCCGGCCGCTAATCCCGAAAAGTGAAAACGATTTTGTGTAGATCTTTCGGCACTGCGTACTTCATAGCCGCTTGCTTTTTCACCTCGGAAAATTAGAATTTTGCGAGATTCGTTATCGACCTTCTCTCCTCTTACAAACAGTGCAACATTTACGTCAACAGATGCGGTGCCGCTCCTTTCGAGCAGAACGGTAACGGTGCCGCTGGAATCACGATTATAGTTTCTTTCAAGAAATTTGCTTTCGTAATCCGGGTGCCAGAGCGTCAGTTCCTCACAATCCCTAAGACGGGCATAGAAGCCATCCTCATCTTTATCAAAAACGCCATTATCATTTGTTTGTTTATACAACCCCCAGTGACCTAATACAAAGGAGCAATTTGCAACAGGTTTTCGGGTTTGAGAGTCAAGGACTCTCAACTTTGGCTTCCGGGCGCGAGAGGCGGCGTTGGTGTAGACAAAATTAGCCTTCGCCTTATTTTCCTTCGTATTCTCCATGGCCTCTGTGACTAACCCATCTTTTTCCAAAGCAAAATTTATAACCTTTTCTTTTTCCCTGCCGAAAACTTTAGTAAGCAAAATGTTATTTTTGGTTTTGTAGCCCTCTGCCTGACATTTTAGATTGTGTTCTTCGTAATATGTTTTATAACTGTAATTGCCGTTTGCATCGGTTGTTGTATAAAATTTTCCATCTGCATATTTTTCTGTATCACCGACTTTGGCGCCGGCTATCGGCTTGCCTGTCTGTGCGTCTGTTACAGTGCCTTTGATTACAAAATCGACTGGTGCCTCGAATTTCGTCATAGGCAGCACACAGGCAGCCATCAGGCAAACAAGCACAAAAATTGTTGTGATTCGCAGCAGCCGATACTTCCAGCTTTTCTTCTCCAGCCATCTGAGCCTGTCAACGAGCCAGCTTGAGTTTTCAAAAAGACCCAGGAGGCCTAAACCGGGGTCAACAGGCTCTGCTAATAATTGTCTGGCAGTTTCCAGTAAAGTTTGACGATAACCGGTGGTTTTTTCTCTTAATAATCTTGCAACGGTGGCATCGCAGCAAAGCTCACGCAGGTTTTGCAAATTTTTTCTAATCAGCCAAAGCAGGGGGTTGAACCAGTAAACTATTTGTAAAATCATATAAACCGCGTGGACAAATAAATCGCCTCTTTTAATGTGAGCGAGTTCGTGTAAAAATATATGTTCCGCATCCTGTGAGGTCATATTCTGGAGTTTATCGGCAGGCATAAGGAGGACCGGCCTGAAAATGCCGAAGACAGCGGGGCAGCAAACTTTATTTGTTAAAATCACCTGCGGAGTTTTCTTTAACCCGAGTTTCCGGGCTGTTGATACTAATAAATCTTCTAATCTTTCCGGCAGATTTGACCGCTTATCTTTCAAATGCTGATGTCGCAGATTGCTTAATCTTATAATCAGCCAGCCTGATAAAATTCCGACTCCGGCTAACCAGACGAAGAAAACATAGGTTTTACCTGATAAAAATGCACCGGCAGGGGTGGCAGAAGCAGTGTAGGGAGCAGGAATAATTTCCACGGGCTGTGTGGTTGTATCAGCCGGTATTGGTTCAGTAGCAGGAACGATAACAGGTTTGATTGCATGAGATGATGTTTGAGGCTGACTGATTTTTATCGCTGTCTGTTTGACCATAAATGGGATTTCCGCCGTGAAACTCGTCGGCGATGTCAATGTCGGCGGCAGAACGAGTTTGACTAAAATCAAAAGCCATAGTGCATATCGCACCTGCGGCCAAACCCACTTTTTTATCAAAAGGTCAAGTCCTGCTATGATTATAATAAGCAGGCCGACCTGCCAAAACATCGAAAGCTGCCAACTGAACCATTTTTTTGCTATCTGATTTAATATAGCTGTCATTTGCTGTTCTCCTTCTTTGAATTATCTTGTTTTTGAACAACACTTAATAGTTCACGTTTTTGCCCTGTGGTAAGTTTTTGGTCTTCCAGCAGAAAATGCATCAGCGGACCGAATGCACCGTCAAAAGCCTGGTTGGCAAGAGATTTCAGTGCGTTGCGTCTTGCCGCCTGTCTGCTCAGCAGCGGTTCGTAGAGGCTTGTATTGCCTTTTTTGCTTTCTTTGACTGCGCCTTTTTCCGTCAGCCGGGTCAGAAGTGTTTTTATTGTTGTATAAGCCCAGTTAATCTCTTTAGGCAGCCTCTCGGCGATTCCTCGCGCCGTCGCGGGAAACCTTTCCCAGAGACAATTCATAATCTGCCATTCCGTATCAGTCAGCCTCATAAAAAGCTCCTTTCTACAAATATAGCGGTATTCTACTACACTTGTAGAAGATGTCAATGGAAATTTTTAAAATTTTTAATTTTTTTTTCGTCCTTTCAGCATCTGGCTTTCTAATCTTCATTTTTAGCGGACTAACGATGATTTTATGTTAAAATGGGTAAAATTTACTTGACTTTTGGCGTTTTTTATGCTCTAATAGGGTCAAATAAGAACTCTCTTAAATGGGGTAGTAGTAGAGTCATTTTCTTTGAGTAAGCTTCTGCTGATTTGGTCACGTAATTTATTTTTGTTACTGCATTCCACTAAAGGTTTCTGATACCTTTTGGGAACAGAGCAGAATCTAAAAATGGGGCAAGAACAAGTAACAGCAACACAGAGATACTGCATACATTGATAAAAAATTGATGAATGGGGTGATGGTAATATGAAAAACATAAAGACAAAAACAATCCTTCTTTTTGTTTGTGTATCTATTTTCGCAGTCTGTGCCGAGGCTTCGCTTTATAACGACCCTAATGCAATGGCAGATTTCAAAAATAAAACATCGTTTAGTATCACGATGTCGGGGAAAACGCTTAAAGCCGATGTTGAATATGCTGTTTATGCGCCAGGCGATTACCAGGGAGATGACCAGACCGACGGCAGTGAATATATTTACGCATATCAGATTTCCAACAGTACGCAGTCTAACGTCGCGATTGATTTTTTCTCTGTAGGACTCATCGACAGCAGTTATGCTGATTATATTTATACCGATACAACTTACGGTACTCCGGGCGGGAAAGACCCATTCGCTTTTAGTTTTCCGCAAAGTGCTGGATATATGTTCATCGGCGACGCCCTTAATCCCGGACAGTGGTCCGATGTCCTGATATTCAGCTCAACCTATTCTCCGACTATAGGGTTTGGAACTGTCAGCGGCGGCGGATTATGCGGTATGGGTTCTCTGCCAACGCCGTCTATGCTACTGCCTGAACCGGCAACAATCATCTTTCTCGCTCCGACAATTTTAATCTTAAGAATCAAAAAAATGACAAGAGTCAAATGAAACATCGGCAGATAATAATCTGTTTTATTCTTTTACTTGGCATAAAAGGCTTTGCACAGAGTAATTATGCAGTGCTCATGGAAGAAAGTCCGGTCGGTGCGGGAGAAATGAAACCCGGAATGGGAGTCCATACATTTAATGTGGATGAAACTGTAACTCTCACAACAATTGCCAGGCCGGGATGGCGTTTTGTTTACTG
>JBAVNP010000177.1:0-13658 GCA_049691175.1 Sedimentisphaerales bacterium | reverse complement strand
ACATCACATTCCTCGGCGAAGACAGGGACAAGACAATTGTGTGTTACGCCAATAATGAAGTCTTCAATCCACATCCGTCTAATGTAGCCACTAACGAATGGCCGGGCACCTTTCCTTCCCGCCGCGCTGCGTTCATGGGAGATAATTCAAGCGGGATTCACCTTGTCAACTTCACGGTCAAAACCACAGCGAAAGGTCAGGCCGAAGGGCTGCTCCTGATGGGCGAGCAAAATATCGTCAGCAATGTTAATATTGAAGGTTCTGGAGATGCCTTACAGGTGAACGGATCGGTTTACCTGACCGACTGCAAAATTACAGGCGATGGAGATATAATACTCGGCCGCGGGCCGGCATTCTTCAACCATTGCCAGCTCATTTCTAATGGCGGTCCACATATGTGGATACGCAACACATCTGCTAATCACGGTAATGTCTTTCTGAATTGCAGGTTCCAAACTATAGAAGGAAAAGAGACTGAAATCGCCCGTGCGCCCACCAACCACGGCAAGAATTACCCATACTGCGAAGCGGTGTTAATCAATTGCGCTCTTGCGGGCATCAGTCCCGCAGGATGGGGTCCCGTAGGCGGCGACACATCGAATGTTCATTATTGGGAGTACAACAGCACGAATATCAGCGACGGAAAACCGGTTGACGTGAGCCAACGAAGTTCCGTTTCCAGACAACTGACCAAAGAGAAAGACGCCGAGATAATCGCCAACTACAGCAATCCAGCTTATGTGCTTGGCGGCTGGAGGCCGAAGTTTTAATCATCGCAGCCAGCTTTTGCCTCAAGAGTCATATCGGCAAACAGCCCTGCTTTATATTTATAATAAGCAAGAGACGCTATCATTACGGCATTATCCGTACAATATTTCTTAGGCGCAACCAGCAGTTTTCTGCCGGTCTGCTGAGCTATTTTTTCAAGTTCGTTTCTCAAAACAGTATTTGCCGCGACACCGCCGCCGAGAAGAATTGTCCTCGCGCCGACTTTATCAGCGGCCATTTGAGTTTTTTTGACAAGAACATCCACAACAGCAGCCTGGAAAGATGCCGCAATATCAGCAATTTCCTTTTGGCTCATTTTGCCGACGCGATTTTCACCTTTCATATCCTTGCCGCAGCAGTGATAAAGAACCGCAGTTTTAAGACCGCTGAATGAAAAATCAAGGGAGTCCTTCGCGAGCATTGTCCTGGGAAAATTAACCGCGGCAGGATTTCCATTTTTTGCAGCTTTTTCAATACTCGGTCCGCCGGGGTAAGGCAGATTTAAAATCGACGCCACCTTGTCAAATGCTTCTCCTGCCGCATCGTCAATAGTCGAGCCGAGCAATTTAAGTTCGAGAGTATTCTCGCAATCATATAGACTTGTATGCCCGCCTGAGACGACAAGAGCCACGGCGGGAAGCTGCAAATCTTTTGTATCCATCATTGCCGACTGAAGATGCGCGTGAATATGATTAATCGCTATTAAAGGTTTTCCCCAGACAAGGGCAAGCGTTTTTGCAGCGGTTATTCCGATGATAAGCGCAACCGTAAGGCCCGGCTGGTTTGCGACGGCTACCGCATCTATATCGCTTTTATCGAGTTTGGACTGTTCGATTGCCTGGTCAATAATCGGGTAAATTTTTTCGATATGAGCCCGCGATGCAATTTCCGGCACGACGCCGCCGTATTTCTGGTGAAGCTCTATCTGTGAAGAAATGACGTTTGAGAGCACCTCTGTTCCATTGCGGACTACCGCAGCAGCAGTTTCGTCACAGCTTGTTTCGATACCAAGGATATTTATATCTGTTCGCATCGGATAAAATAACAATAAAATAATAACCCCTGATGCCGCCGGAATTTTAAGAGCGGCGTTGTGATTTTACAAGCATAAAAATCTGCTTCAATATGCTTTTAACGATTCTGGCCGGCGTAAATCTCAGCGGCGTCAACTCTGCAGGAACAAGTCTTACAGGTATACCGGCCGGCAGTGAGTCGCCGATAATCTGAATATCTTGTTTATTTATGCAGCCAAAACCTATTTTCTGAGCCGTTTTGACTAACGGCAATTCTTCAGGACAGATACCTATTAAATCACAACATACAACTTCTACGGCCATTGGGTCAACAGACGCGATTAGCCAGCCAAGTTTTCTGGGATTGCCGTTTATCGGGCCGGGACCTTCCATCACAACAACTGCATCGACAATTGTCAGCACGGGAGCAAGCAGCTTGTAAATATCTATAAGCATTGTGCAAAAATCGTCAAACGTCGCGCCTTTTCTGTAATGCCAGATTGCCTTGGCTTTTCCGCTGACGCAGCCAAATATATTTTTGACCGCGATAGTCATCACAAGCTGCTGATGGGTCTTGAGTTTCGGCAGATTTATAATTTTATCTGCTTCAAGAGCAACAGAACTTATACCTATTTTCGTTCCTGAATGTTCAAGCGTCCGTTTCACAGGTTTGCGAAGCTGCTTTATCGGCACACCAAGTTTATTCAAAGGTTCGACAATACCGAGTGCCTCTGCACAGGCGGCGGCATCTGCCCAGGCAGGAGAATCGGCGACTAATGGTTTTGCTCCGAAATCGAGGAGAATTTTTGCCAGTTCTATAATCACGGCTGGGTCGGTCTGAGTAGCGCAAGGGGCAGGTTTGGGGGCTATCATATTCGGCTTTATCAAAACCTTATCGCCCCTGGCTATAAACGCGCCTATGCCGCCAAGAAGCTCAAAATGCTTAAGCAGCGCAGTCTGAACACTGACAGGTTCATAATCATCGCATTTTATCAATGATACTTTCGATTGAGTCATATTCAATACTTTATATTATTTCAATAATTATTCAAGAAAATCAAATCTTGTTCTTTTGAGCAGGCCGGATTACAATGCTCTGATAACCGATAACTGAATGTCTGATAACCGGATTATGAAAGAGCTTTTGAAAAAACTAATTGCGGCAAAATCCACATCCGATGTCGGTGAAATCAAGTGCGCCAAGGTGCTGGCCAATTTCTTTCGAGCGGCGGGCATAAAACCAAAAATTGAGGTATGGAATAAAACCCGCGCAAATATCACCGCCAGGCTTAAATCCGCAGGCAGTAAACCAGCCCTGTTGTTTGTCAGCCATCTTGATGTTGTGCCGGCAGACGGCCCCCGCGATTTCAAGCCGACCGAGCGCAACGACAAAATATTTGGCAGAGGCTCCTGTGATATGAAGGCCGGCATTACGGCAGCGGCAGTCGCTATGACCGAAATATTCAAATCAAAAATCAAACTCAAAGGCGATATAATTTTTTCCGCTACGGCAGGTGAGGAAACAGACAGCATCGGGGTCAAAAAATTCCTGAAATCCTTCAAAAGCATACCGCAGCTTATCGGAATAGTTGTGCCGGAGCCGACTAATTTCGACCTTGTTACAGCTCACCGCGGATTATTATGGCTTGAAATTACTACAAAGGGCAAATCTGCGCACAGCTCAATGCCCCAGCTTGGAATAAACGCCATAGACTCAATGAGAATATTTTTGAACGAACTTGCGGATTATAAAATAATTGCTCCCCCCAACAAACTGCTCGGCAGGACAACCATAAGCGTAAATAAAATAACAGGCGGCTCTGCGGCTAATATCATACCTGATTCGTGCTGTGCCTGTATTGATATCCGCACCCTGCCCGGACAAAATCATAAAAAGATAATCAAGGACATTAACAAAGCATTTGCCCGGATTCCCCGCTTCAGTGCCAACCTGAAAGTTTTTCGTAATTCAGGAGCACTACAAACCGATGAAAACTGCGGATTTGTAAAGCACTTAAAACAGCTCTTAAAGATAAAGAATCTCAAGACAGTGCCTTTTACAACTGATGCTCCGTATCTAACTGTATTAAAGGCGCCGATAGTTATCTTCGGTCCCGGCAATCCGAAACTTTGCCATAAGCGCAATGAATACGTTGAAATAAAAGACCTGCGAAAAGGGATTGACCTTTACAAGGAGATTATCCTGAATTTTTTAGCCTGATTATTCTTCCGCTGTTTGTTTCTGCTTTGCGTATTGGGCGATAACCATCTGCTGCACATTCGGCGGAACAACTTCATAATGGCTCAAAGTCATAGAATAACTGCCTTGGCCGCCGGTAACGCTTTTGAGCTGACTGTCATAGTTCGCAACTTCACTCAACGGCACCTGTGCCTTTATAACCATCATATTGCCCGCCAGCATATCTTGTCCCTGGACTCGCCCTCTTTTGCCGGACAAATCCCCGGCGATATCGCCGACGTACTCAGCGGGTATGGTAATTTCTATATTAACAATCGGCTCAAGCAGGCAAGGTCTTGCTTTTTCTACCGCATCGATGAATGCGCCTTTTCCTGCGGCACGAAACGCTACTTCCTTGGAATCAACAGGATGATGTTTTCCGTCATAGATAGAAACCTTGACATCCTGCAGCGGAAAGCCGGCAACAACGCCGTTGTCCATAACTTCCTGAATGCCTTTGACAATCGGCGCTTCATACTGGCCGGGGATTGAACCGCCAAAAATATCCCAGCTATACTGCATAGGCGGTTCCGAACCTCGCGGTGCAGGCTCAACTCTCAAATATACTTCGCCGAACTGTCCTGCTCCGCCGGTCTGTTTTTTGTGGCGATAGTGTCCGTCAGCCTTTGCTGTAATCGTCTCGCGATATGGTATCTTCGGAGGTTTGGTATTGACCGCCAGTTTGAATCTCTTTACCATTTTTGAAAGCATAATGCGCAGATGCAGGTCTCCCAATCCGCTGATAATAAGTTCCCTGGTCTGCCGATCGCGGCTGACCTTGAAGCAAACATCTTCTTCTGTAAGCTTTTCCATCGCTGAGCCTATTTTCTGCTCATCTCCCTTCGATGCGGGCTCCAGAGCAAGACTGAACATCGGCGAAGGAAGCTTGGGCATCTCAAATGTTCCCGCTGCTTTTCCATCGTGGATGAGGTCTCCTATCCGAAGTTCTTCAATTTTAGCAAGAGTTACAATATCTCCCGCGACACCGGCGTTGATTTCACCGATTTCGGCCCCCTGTGTTTTGAGGACGTGGCCGGGTCGAATTGCTTTTTTATCGGCACTTCTGAACATTGCGGTATCACTTTTGAGTGTTCCGCTGAAAATTCTCATAGAGGAGTATTTCATATTCGTGCGCGGGTCAAGTCCGATTCTGAATACAAGCCCTGTCAGATGTCCGGCAGGGTCGGGCTTAATTTCAACCTTATTTTCTCCCGCAATAAGTTTTGCCGGTTTTACCTGGGCCGGTGATGGCGCATAATCAGTTATAAAATTCAGCAATTCCGCTACACCGATTTCTTTTCTCGCATTGGTAAAGAGAATCGGCACAATTGTTCCTTCGATAAGGGCCTTGGCAAATACAGAAGTAATTTTTTCCTGCGGAATCTGCTCGCCGCCGAGATACGCCTCCATCAGGGCATCGTCAGCCTCGATTGCGCTTTCAATCAATTCGGTATGAGCCTGCGCAACGTCTAAAACCGGCGACTTGCCGCTGGTATTTTTTATGCAATCGATTACCGCTGATTTATCTTCAGTGGGCAGATTTGCACACCTGCACTGAGTGCCGAAAGTCAGCTGAATATTCTTAATCAGTTCCGGCAGGTCCGCGGTTTCAGCATCGATTTTATTCACGATAATAAGTCTTGATTTACCGGCGTCAATTGCAGCCTGAAAGAGCCTTCTGGTATTCATTTCAATGCCTGCTGAAGCGCTGATAACAACCGCACAACAATCAACGGCCGGTATCGAAGTAAGTGCAGCTCCTGCGAAATCAGGATAGCCGGGGGTGTCAATAAGATTTATGGTTTTGCCGTTATGTGTTGTATGGAGCAGGGCGGAATGTATGGAATGGCCTCTTTCCTTCTCTTCCTCGTCAAAATCCGCAACGGTATTTTTTTCCTCAATCGTGCCTAACCTGTTTGTTTTTCCGGTCTTATGTAAAATGGCTTCGGCAAGACTGGTTTTGCCCGCACTGCCGTGTCCAAGTAACACTATATTGCGAAAATCATCGATATTAGCCACAATAAAACTCCTGAAAAACGGTAATAAATGCTGAAAACATAAGATGATACAAAAAATAAACCTGTCGGGCAAGGGTAAATTGTAACCTCTTTTTGGCTACTTTTACCTGAAGATTACTCATAGCCGTATTTTTTCATAAACCATTTCTTTACAACCTGCACCGTGAACAAATAGGCAGCAACAATAACGAAAAGGGCCAGAAAATATAAAGGAGGCGGAGCGACAAACTTAAAATATCCGCCCAGCGGCGTAAACGGTATTACTAATCCTATCGTAACTATATAAATAGAAGTAAATAACAAAAACTGGCTGGGCTTACTTTCAATAAAAGGAATCTTGCCTGTGCGGATAATATGTATAACCAGCGTCTGAGTGCAAAGAGATTCCAAAAACCAGCCGGTATGAAAAAGAGCCGGGGAAGCACGAAAAATATACCACAACACACCAAAGGTTATAAAATCAAATATAGAGCTGATTGGACCAATAACAAAAATGAACTTCCTGATATAGTCCACGTTCCAAGGTCTTGCCTCCAAAAGATATTCCTTGTCAACCTCATCTGATGGAATGGCTACCTGCGAAAGGTCATAAAGAAAATTATTCAAAAGTATTTGTATAGGCAGCATAGGCAAAAACGGCAGAAACAAACTTGCTCCGGTCATACTAAACATATTGCCGAAGTTTGAACTTGCACCCATTTTGATATATTTGAGAATATTGCCAAAAGTTTTCCTTCCTTCCATCACGCCATCCCTGAGAACCATAAGGCTCTTCCTCAAAAGAATTACATCGGCGGATTCTTTGGCAATATCTACCGCGTTATTGACCGATATTCCGACATCTGAAGCTTTTAACGCTGGTGCATCGTTTATTCCGTCTCCCAGATAACCCACAATATGTTTATTTTCATGCAAAGCGTGAATTACCTGCTCCTTCTGCAAAGGTGAAAGCCGGGCAAAAACAGATGCGGATTTTACCAATTCCTTAAGCTCTTTGTCGCTTGCCTTTTCTATCTGCTCGCCGGTAACCAACCCTTTAACGTCAATGCCGACATCACCGCATATTTTCTTCGCTACCAGCTCGTTGTCGCCGGTTAAAACCTTAAATTCTATTCCCAAAGCCCTTAAGGCTTCTATCGTTTCCCTGGCAGTCGACTTGGGAGGGTCAAGAAAAGCGATGTATCCCTTAAGAATCAGGTCATATTCGTCATCTCTCGAATATACTTCTTTATTGTCTTTCATATCCTTGTATGCCACCGCCAAAACCCGGAAGCCGTCCATACTTAAGTTGTCATATTCCTCTTTTAAATCGGTAAATATCATATCGTTTGAGTCAAATATCTCGCCGTCTAATTCATACCTTGTGCATCTCTTGAAAATTTCTTCCGGAGCACCTTTGGCAATAACCCTGTGTTTGCCGTCTTCTTCAACGACCACCGACATTATTTTTCTGGAAAAATCAAACGGTATCTCATCAATCTTTTTGTACTGCTTTACCTGCAATTCCTCATGATTGAGAATAGCCTTGTCCAATATATTTTTTAGACCGGTTTGATAAAAGCTAACGATATAAGCAAGTTTTAATACCTCATCATTTTCCTCTCTTACAACATCGCAATGATGCTCCAGGACAATTTTATCTAATGTAAGAGTCCCGGTTTTATCGGTGCAAAGCACGTCCATAGCGCCAAAATTCTGGATGGAATTCAGGCGCTTTACTATAACTTTTTTCTTCGACATTGCGATTGCGCCCTTGGAAAGATTTATCGCGACCAGCATAGGCAGCATTTCAGGCGTAAGACCTACCGCCACTGCCAGTGAGAAAAGAAGTGCCTCAATAAAATTACCCTTGGTCAAGGCATTTATGGCAAAGATAACTATTACTAAAATAATCATAATGCGAATCATCAGCCAGGTAAACTTGCGTATCCCCTTATCAAAACCGGTTTCTACCGGCATCGTGGCGAGCCTGCGCGAAAGTGCACCAAACTGGGTTTCAAGACCGGTTTTTACAACTACGCCAAAACCCGTCCCGCTTACCACGCTCGAACCCATAAAAGCAAGGTTTGTTAATTCCGATGCCGAATTGCTCTTCGGCTGTATCGGAGTTGAGACTTTGTCCGCAGGAAAGGATTCGCCGGTCAGAGAAGCCTGATTAATAGACAAATCCTTACAGGAAATAATCCTCAAATCCGCAGGAATCATATCGCCTGCAAATAAATCGACTACATCACCGGGGACAATTTCTCTGATTTTCACTTCACGGGATTTGCCGTTACGCCAGACAGTTGCTGTGGCGCGCACCATTTCACTGAGCCGCTCTGCCTCCTTGCCTGCGCGGTATTCCTGTATAAAAGACAGGAACACACTCATAATCGCCATCAATATAACAAGAGCCGCGCTTACCTTTTCTCCAAAGAACAAAGAAAACCCCGCGATAATTAAGAGCACAATTACCAGAGGGTTTACAAGTTTGGAAAGAATCTGAAAAATAATGGTGCGTTTCTTTTTTCTGGCAGGCTCGTTAAAACCATATTCCAAAAGACGCTTTTCCGCTTCGTGCTCAGCAAGCCCTTTTTCTGAGGTTTTTAATCTCTCAAAAATAATTTCAGCGGGAGAACTTATATAATCAAAATCCCAGACCTGGGATTTCCTGCCGCCATTTATCTTGGTTTTATTATCGCTATCCATATCGAACCATTATATTATGCGAAAAGTGTTTCACAGAACAAAAAAGAGTTGAATTCTCATATCCTCCTACCGCCCAAGAAAGGCTCAAACCTGGGGAACTAGGATTCGAACCTAGACTAAATGGTTCAGAGCCACTCGTGCTACCGTTACACTATTCCCCAATATATCTATTTATAATAGAGCTTAATACATAACTCCTTATAAGTCAATGACTTTTTGTTGCGGCTTTATCAACCATTTAATCCACCCTTTATTGCCCAGCGGAATTTGGCCGATGCGCTGCGCGGATTCGAGACAATCTCCCTGGTTCGCGGCACGATTGCATCTTTGGTCGCCGACCGGTATATGCCGGCTCGAACACCATCACGAAACGACTGCTTGACAAGACGGTCTTCACCGCTATGAAAACTGATTATGCCGATTCGGCCGCCCGGACGCAGGCAGTATGGGGCAAGCCTTAAAAGTTCTTTCAGGGAACCGAGTTCATCATTGACCAGTATGCGCAAGGCCTGGAATGTGCGGGCCGCTGGATGTAACGAGCCGAATTTTGAGTTGCGCTGCTGCTTTTTCCAGCTATTGATTGTTAAACCTTTGACTGCAAAAACCAGCCGAACAAGCTGAGAGACCTGTGTAATCGGCTGCACGGCACGCTGTGCAATAATCACGCGGGCAATCTCTTTATAATCCGGTTCATCGGATAGCTCCCAAAAGGCTTTGGCCAGTTCCTCTTCGGAAAGATTGTTGAGCAGATCCGCACCGGTTCGCTTTAACCGGTCGTCCATCCGCATATCGAGCGGCCCTTCGTGTTTATAGCTTATGCCGCGGTCGGGATTGTCTATCTGCATACTTGAAACACCGAGGTCGGCAAAAATTATATCATAGCCGTCGAGATTTTCTTTTTTCATAATATTGGCAATGCCGGCAAAATTGCTGTGATAGAAACTGACAGGCACGTTCTCTTTGCTCAACCGATAACGGGTGCGTTCAAGTTCGGCGTTATCGACATCGAAGGCAATTAACTTTCCGGCAGGTCCTATGCGTTTGATAAATTCTAACGCGTGGCCGCCGTAGCCGACGGTGCAGTCAGCAATAACCTGGCCAGGCGCTGGCTTAAGGCAGCCTAAAACCTCCTCTATCAGGACAGGAACATGGGTGCCGGCCGGTGTTTTTCCTTTTGCACGCAAATGTGCTTTTAAATCCGGATGGGCTGCAATATTGTGTTCCTTATATTTCTGCTGGAAGCTCTTTGGATGAGTACCGCTGTATCTGGGTCGTCGGCGGTGAACAGGCGGCGGTTGGTCGTTATTGCCGGGTTGGTCAAATGTATTCATTTTAGATGACTTATATAAAATCCCTGCTGCATTGTCAAAAACTAAAATCTCCTGTCAAAAAACTCTTTTCAAATCGGCGCATCAAAAAAGCCAGCTATAAGTATTTGACTGGCCTAATGTTACAAAATAGCGGGGGCAGGATTCGAACCTGCGACCTCCGGGTTATGAGCCCGACGAGCTACCAGACTGCTCTACCCCGCGATCAGGTTAACTTATAAAATCTACCAAACCACAGCTGATAAATCAATTATAGTTTGGCGCGAATCGCCTCGGCGATTTTTTCAGCCTTGCCCTGCGGATATTTAAACGCCGGCCAATGATTGAAAACTCCATCGCCGGTTTTTCGCGGTATTATATGAAAATGTAAATGCTCAACAAGCTGTCCTGCCGCCCTGCCGTTATTGCACAGAACATTATAGCCGTCTGCTCCTGTAGCCGCCGCTACCGCCGCAGTAATCTTCGGCAAAACAGCTGCAACCGCCGACAACACCTCGGGCTTGCTGTCGTGCAACTTCGTACAATGTTCCTTGGGCACAAGCAGCGTATGCCCGTCGCTTACAGGACCGATATCGAGAAACGCCAGTATATTTTTGTCCTCGTAAATTTTGATACAAGGTATCTGGCCGGCAGCAATTTTACAGAATATACAATCCTTCTGGGCCAATTTTGAATCCCTTGGCATTAATCTAAATTAATTTATTCGACCTCTTCTGTCTGCCGCTCTTTCTTCGCAGCTTTCTTTTTAGAGGCTTTCTTTTTGCCCTTTTTTGTGGTTTCAGCCTGCTTCTCCTGGCCGACAAGCTGAAGTAAAACAAGCTGGCCGTTATCCCCCAGTCGCCTTTTGGCAAGCTTAATAATTCTCGTATAGCCGCCGGCTCTGTCGAGATAACGGGGAGCTATCTCGCTGAAAAGTTTGCCGATAACCGTTCCTTTTTTCTCGATTTTGCCGTCCACTTCTTCGACAATATCACGGTTTCCCAATATCGCAATAGCTCTTCGTCTTGCAGCAAGATTGCCCTTCTTGGCAATAGTTATCAGTTTTTCAGCAAAGCTTTTTACGTGTTTAGCCTTCGGGAGAGTAGTGCTTATAGTCTCGTGCTCAAAGAGAGCGGCAGCAAGATTTCTTCTCAAAGCTATTCTGTGAGCACTGGTTCTGTTAAGTTGTCCGCCTGCGATTCTATGACGCATATTTTTTCATACCTCAAAAAATTATTTATTCCGGTAAATCAGTCATACCTAATTTAAGTCCCAAATCCTCAAGTTTTCTGACAATCTCACGAAGGGACGTTTTCCCGAAGCTCCTGAGTTTCAGCAATTGGGCTTCGGTCATCTTTACCAGTTGTTCTATGGTTTCAATATGGCTCGCCTCCAGACAGTTGCTTGCTCTTACGCTGAGTTCAAGCTCCTGTATCGGCATCTTTAACTTCTCAATAAGCTGCTCATCGACTTTCGTTCCCTGTTCGACTTCAGCCAGTTCAGCTCCTTCTACCGTCTCTTCGCCGATTTCAAAATACTGCACAAACGGATTTATATGTTTTCTCAGGATTTTCCCTGCTTCTACCAGCGCCATTTCAGGCGTAATTGAGCCGTTTGTCCATATTTCGAGAATCAGCCTGTCATAGTTGGTCTTTTGTCCGACTCGTGTATCTTCTGTTTTATAACGAACGCGAACTACCGGCGAATAGATTGCATCGACTTCTATTCTTCCCGCTTCCTGTTCGAATCTGTCGGCCTGCGCCAGTCTCTCAGCGGCGGGAGAATAACCCCTTCCTGTTCCCACGGTCATTTCCATCGAAAATTTCGCATCACGAGTCAGGGTCGCAATCACATGGTCTTTATTTATAATCTCAACAGTCGCATCACTTTGAATCTGACCGGCCGTTACCGTTCCCTTTTGTGCCGATACGGTAATAACTTTTGGTTCCGGTACTGTTTTTCTAATAATGATATTTTTAACGTTGAGAATAATCCCAGTTACATCTTCCTTGACGCCGGGCAGCGAGGTAAATTCGTGGTCTGCACCGGCAATCTTGATGTTCGTTATCGCTGCGCCTTCAAGAGAAGAAAGCAATACGCGTCTCAAGCTGTTCCCTATAGTCGTCCCAAATCCATGTTCAAAAGGTTCAATGCGAAACAGACCATATTTGTCGGTTGAAATCTGCTTGTCTATCTCAACACGAGTAGGAAGTTCCAGACCTCTCCAGGTAATTCTCATTTTTTCGGCCTCCATACTGTGGGCAATTGTTCTCAGCGATTTCTTCAGGGGCCTTTGCCTTTTATAATCGCTATCTGTTAATCGCCCGGTTAATTTATTTTATCATTCGCCTATCAGCGAATTTACTTATATTCCAAAACAAAACTATCTCGAACAGAACTCAACTACAAGCTGCTCTTCTATAGGAAGCTGCACGTCCTGTCTTGAAGGCATCGCCACAACGGTGGCCGCCGGAGTATTTGGGTCGAGCTGCAGCCAGGATTGTGCCGTAAAATTCGGATTAGTATCAAGCTGCGTCTTGATTCTCTTTTTGCTCTTTTCCGAAGGTTTAACCGATATTTTATCGCCGATACTTACGGTAAAATCCGGCACATCAACTTTTTTATTGTTGATATAAATATGACCGTGTGAGATTAACTGTCTCGCCGTTTTTCTCGAAGGAGCGAAATTAAGCTTGTAAACGACATTATCCAGTCTTCTTTCCAGCAGACACAGCAGCACTTCTCCGGTATTCCCCTTTGTTTTTTCGGCTTTATGGAAATACCGTATAAACTGTCTTTCCGCCAGTCCGTAGTATCGTTTTACTTTTTGCTTTTCGCGCAGCCGCACGCCGTAATCAGTGCCTCTGCTGCGTCTCCAGCCATGCATACCCGGTGCAATATTTTTCTGACGCTTTTCAATCGGGCACTTGCTGGTCTCGCAGCGGATACCTTTGAGCATCAGCTTCATACCTTCCCGTCTGCACAACTTACACGATGAATCAAGATAACGTCCCATTATTTTTACCTTTTGCTTTTCACTTTTTATTTTTTACTTTTTTATACTCTTCTTCTTTTCGGCGGCCGGCAGCCGTTATGCGGAATAGGGGTAACATCTTCTATGGAAGAAATTCTCAATCCTGCCGCCTGCAATGCCGATATTGCAGATTCCCTGCCGGAACCGGGTCCCTTGACCCTTACCTCAACTTCACGGACACCGAAGCGTTTGGCGGCATTTGCACATTTCTCTGCCGCTCTTTGAGCCGCAAAAGGAGTGCTTTTCCTTGAGCCTTTAAAGCCAACCGTGCCCGCCGAATCCCAGCAAATAGTATCGCCGTCGGTATCGGTTATCACAATCTGAGTATTATTGAAGGTGGACTTGATGTGTACCACAGCCTTCGTAACGTTCTTTCTTATTTTTCCCTTAGCCATTTATTAAAAATACCTCAAAAATATATTATCCACGCAGTTCCTTTACGCCTTTCTTGCCGGCGACTGTCTTTCTCTTTCCTTTTCTCGTGCGGGCGTTGCTCTGAGTCTTTTGACCTCTGACAGGCAGCCCTTTACGATGCCGGATTCCCCGATAACAGCCGATATCCTTTAGCCGTGCGATATTCTGTGAAAC
>JBAVNP010000176.1:0-10260 GCA_049691175.1 Sedimentisphaerales bacterium | reverse complement strand
CTGTCGCAGGTAAGCGCACTTCTGACGCGGATTGATTCAAGTCCGAGCGCTCCAATCTTTTCAGCCGCGTCGGGCGTGATAACCTCATTTTCACGCACAATCATTTCATCGGTTATCGGGTTTCTGATATTATCCCGCGCTGTTCTTCCGACGATAAGCTCGCTCAATGGCACATCGACCTGTTCGCCTTTGTAAAGCGTGGTTTTGGTAACGCCCTGCAGTGTGCCGCAGTCGATTTCGTTGACGATAACATTCTGCGCCACATCCGCGAGTTTTCTTGTCAGGTAGCCCGAATCCGCGGTCTTCAGGGCGGTATCGGCAAGACCTTTTCTTGCGCCGTGGGTGGAGCTGAAATACTCCAGCACGCTGAGGCCTTCGCGGAAGTTCGCCTTGATTGGCGTCTCGATAATCTCGCCGCTTGGCTTTGCCATCAGCGCTCGCATACCTGCAAGCTGCTGTATCTGGTCAACGCTGCCTCTCGCGCCGGAATCGCTCATAAGGTATATCGGGTTAAGATACGGCTTGCCGTCTCGTGTATCGTTTTTCATTCCCTGTATCATTGCGCTTGTTACAGCGACACGCGCGTGAGTCCAGGCATCGATAACCTGGTTGTATCTTTCGCCCTCGGTCAGAACGCCGTCGTTGTAGTTTTTCTGAATACGGTCGATAATCTTCTGTGTCCGGTCAATGATACCCTGTTTTTCCGGCGGTATCCTCAAGTCAATCAGACCGAAGCTCAACCCTGCCAGCGTGGCGTATTTAAATCCGAGGTCTTTCATATCATCAAGCAGCTTCAGGCTTGTTTTGCCGTCTGACAATTCAAAGCAGTTATTGATAACCGTCTTAAGCGCCTTCTGGTTCATTGTGCAGTTATAAAACGGCAGTTCTTTCGGCAGCATCTCGTTGAAAATGCATCTTCCCGGTGTTGCTTCTACTATGCCGCCGTGTTCTTTTATGCCTTCTAAGGTGGCAAGTTTTTTGTCTTTCGGCAGTTTGACCTTTACCTTTGCGTGGATGGAAACCTTTCCCATTTCATAAGCTGTAATTGCCTCAGCGGTATCCCTGAAAATCATACCTTCGCCTTTTTTGCCGGTCCGTTCAACGGTGAGATAGTAATTGCCGAGCACTATATCCTGCGAAGGTCCGACTATTGGCGCACCGTTAGACGGCGAGAAAATGCTGTTCGTTGACATTATCAGTGTATGTGCTTCGACCTGCGCCTCGATGCTCAGCGGCAGATGCACCGCCATCTGGTCGCCGTCGAAATCTGCGTTAAAGCCTTTGCATACCAGCGGATGAAGCATAATGGCGTTTCCTTCAACCAGCACCGGCTCGAAAGCCTGTATGCCCATTCTGTGCAGCGTCGGAGCTCGGTTCAGCATTACGGGGTGCTGATGAATAACTTTTTCGAGAATATCCCATACCTGCTCTTCTTTTCTCTCGAGCATTCTCTTTGCGCTCTTGATGGTATCCGCAAGTCCTCTTTCCTTTAGCTCGCGAATAATAAACGGCTGGAAAAGCTCAAGTGCGATTTTCTTCGGCAGACCGCATTGATGCAGTTTCAGGTACGGCCCAACTACGATTACGGAACGCGCTGAATAATCGACGCGCTTTCCGAGCAGGTTCTCTCTGAATCTTCCCTGCTTGCCTTTTATCATATCGGTAAGGCTCTTCAGCGGCCTGTTATTGCTTCCAAGCACCGGTCTTCTGCATCTGCCGTTGTCGAACAATGCATCTACAGCCTGCTGGAGCATTCTTTTTTCATTGCGTATGATGACTTCAGGTGCGTTGAGGTCCATAAGTTTTTTGAGCCTGTTGTTTCTGTTAATGATTCTCCTGTACAGGTCGTTCAGGTCGCTTGTCGCGAAGTTTCCGCTTTCGAGCATAACCAGCGGCCGCAAATCCGGCGGAATCACCGGCACTACATCAAGCACCATCCATTCGGGTTTGTTGGGGCTGGCCTTGATAGCGTTGACTATTTTAAGTCTTTTTGTCAGGTCTTTTATCTTTTGTTTGCTGCTGGTTTTAATCATAGCGACCTTAAGGTCGCCGCCCAATTGTTCCAGATTGAGCGAGCTCAGCAGGTCGCGAATGGCTTCGGCGCCCATGACGGCCTTGAATGAGCTTCCATACTTGGTCACAGCTTCACGATATTCTTCTTCGTTGAGAAGCTGTTTGATTTTCAGAGGGCTTTGCCCGGGGTCTGTAACGATATAATCCTGGAAATAAATGACTTTTTCGAGGTCAACGGTTTTTATCGCAAGCAGCGCGCCGAGCCGCGACGGCATTGCCTTAAAGAACCATATATGCACCGCCGGCGCCGCAAGGTTGATATGTCCCATTCGTTTTCTTCGCACCCTGCTGTGCGTTACTTTTACTCCGCACCGGTCGCAGATGATGCCTTTGAATTTTGTTCCCTTGTATTTTCCGCAGGAGCATTCCCAGTCGCGTTCGGGACCGAAGATTCGTTCGCAGAAAAGCCCGTCTTTTTCCGGCCTGTAGGTACGATAGTTTATCGTCTCAGGTTTTCTGACCTCGCCGAACGACCAGCTGCGGATGTCATTCGGACCGGCAAGGCTTATCTTTACCGAACCGTAATCATTTATCTTATCGTAAATACTTTCGTTCATTTAAGCTCACTCCTGAGTTTCAGGTTTATAAAGCTTTTTCATTGATTCTTTTAAAACGTCTTTACGCCTACTTTTTTCTTTTCGAGCTGGATATTTAATCCGAGCCCTCGTATTTCACTGCACAGCACGTCAAAGGAAATTGGTGTGCCGGCTTCGAGTGTATTTTTACCCTTGACCATTGACTCATAGATTTTGGTCCTTCCCTCGATATCGTCGCTTTTGACTGTAAGAAGTTCCTGCAGCGTATAAGCGGCTCCGTAAGCCTCAAGTGCCCAGACTTCCATTTCGCCGAATCTTTGTCCGCCGGTCCTTGCCTTTCCGCCCAATGGCTGCTGGGTAATAAGACTGTAAGGGCCTGTGGAACGGGCATGAATCTTGTCGTCCACAAGGTGATGCAGTTTCATCATATATATATAGCCGATGGTAACTGTCTGCTCGAATGGTTCACCGGTTCTTCCGTCATACAGTATTGTCTTCATATCCGGGCCGATTTGAGCGAAAATCTCATCCACAGGCGGAACAGTATCATTTTGCGCCAGTTCTTTGCCGCGTTTGAGCACGTGCTCATTTGATTCGACCAGCAGTTGTTTAATTTCTTCTTCTTTTGCGCCGGCAAAAACGGGGGTAAGTGCATCGAAGCCGAGTACTTTCGCGGCCCATCCGAGATGGGTCTCGAGGATTTGACCGACGTTCATTCTGCTCGGCACACCGAGCGGGTTAAGACATATATCCACCGGCGTCCCGTCTTCGAGATACGGCATATCTTCAACAGGCATAATTCTCGCGATAACGCCCTTGTTTCCGTGACGTCCCGCCATTTTATCGCCGACGGACAGCGTGCGCTTCGTGGCAACATAAATCTTAACCATTTCCAGAACGCCGCTCGGCAGTTCGTCGCCGTGCTTCATTCTTTCCTGTTTTGCCTTCGACTCCTGACCAATTTCTACAATCTTCGGCATATATTTATCAATGATGGTCTGCGCCTGCGGACGCATATTTGCCGGCTTTATCCACGAAATATCGAAACTTTCAATCTGCTCAGAAATCACTTCTATATCATCGCTTACGCCGACTTTTTGTCGGGTTGACGAGTCTACAATGGAAATCTCCAATTTTTTGGATATTTCATCTATCATCTGCTTGAAGAGGGTGCTCTGTCGCTGCTTCATCTCAGTCTCATAATCCTTCATTTTTTGCTTGCGGGCCTTTTTTTGGTCTTCGCTGTCGGCCCCTTTTCTGGTGAATCGGCTTGTCTTGATAACGATGCCGTTATATCCGCTGGGCAGTTCGAGCGAGTCATTTTTGACATCTTCGCCGGCTCTGCCGAAAATCGCATGCAGCAGCTTTTCTTCCGGCGTCAATTCCGTCTTGCTCTTCGGCGAAACCTTGCCGACAAGTATATCGCCTGCGTCAACACGTGTGCCTTCACGCACTATTCCGCTTTCATCAAGATTCCTGAGCGCCTTTTCGCCGACATTGGGAATATCCCGCGTGAATTCCTCTCGGCCGAGCTTGGTCTCGCGGACCTCGATGCTGCATTCATCAATATGAATACTGGTAAATGTATCGTTTCTTACAAGTTTTTCGCTTATGAGAATAGCGTCCTCAAAATTGAATCCGTCGAACGGTATAAAGGCCACAAGCACGTTTTTCCCCAGCGACAGCACGCCCTGTTCGCTTCCGCCGCCGTCCGCGATAATCTCGTTCTTCTTGACCTTTTGGCCGACGGAAACTATCGGCACCTGGTTAAGGCAGGTTCTTTCATTCAGTCCCACAAATTTCTCAAGCTCGTAAATGTCCGTATCGTCGATGACGATTTTCATCGCATCGACGGCGGTTATAACGCCTGCGTTTTCGGCACGTACAACCATGCTCGAATTTTTCGCAACATGCTCTTCCATTCCCGTCAGCACAAACGGCTGTTCCGTCGCCAGCAGCGGCACTGCCTGCCGCATCATATTCGAGCCCATCAACGCCCTGTTGGCATCGTCATGCTCAAGAAAAGGAATTAACGCTGCCGAGACACCGACTGTCTGCTCGCTTGATATATCTACATAGTGCACTTCTTTGCTGTCAACCTGTGCAAGCTCTCCCTGCTTTCTGGCCAGTACTATACCTTCCTGCAGTTTATCGGTCCCGCTTTTTATCGCTCCAGGCGGTGCAAACGTCAATTCCATTTCTTCGTCCGCCCTTAAATAAACTACTTCGCCGGTTAATTTACCCTTTTCTGCTTTTCGATAAGGCGTCAGCAGAAAGCCGTATGCGTCGATTTTTGAAAAGATTGCCAGCGATGCTATAAGCCCGATATTTGTGCCTTCCGGCGTTTCAATCGGACATATTCTGCCGTAATGACTGATATGAACGTCGCGAACTTCAAATCCGGCTCTTTTCCTGTTAAGGCCTCCGGGACCCAGAGCTGACAGCCTGCGCTCATGGGTAAGCTGGCTCAGCGCATTGGTCTGGTCAACAACCTGGCTCAATTCGCCTCTTCCGAAGAAATACTCAACGCTGCTGGACACGCTTTTCGAATTGACAAGGTCGGCTATCCGGATAACCTGCTGCGGGTCTTTCATACTCATCCGTTCCTGAACGGTTCGGCGAAGCTTCAGCAGCCCTTTTCTGATTTCATCGGACGCAAGTTCATCAATAGTTCTCAGTCTTCTGTTGCCCAGATGGTCGATGTCGTCAATAACGCCCTGATTATTTCGCAGCCCGACGATATACTTCATTGTATTGAGTAAATCCTCCGGCCGAAGTGTCATTTCATTTTCATCGATTTGCTGTTTGAATTTCCTGTTCAGTCTGAATCTGCCGACCCTTCCGAGCCGATACCTGTTGGTATCGAAAAACTTTTCATTGAAGAGCGTTTTGGCCTTTTCGATATTCGGCGGATTGCCGGGACGCAGTCTTGCGTAAAGTTTCAGCAACGCCTCCTGACTGCTTTCGCAGTCATCTTCGGCAAGCGTATTTAATATCAAAGGGTCAACCACTTTTTCAATCACCTCAATTTCATTTTTTTTCTTCTTACCGCCGGATTTCGGCTCTTCATACGGCAAAGATAATTCGTCGAAATATTCTTTTTTAGAAGCATCTTTGCCAAGTTTCTTGCCAAGTAGCCACAACGGAAAATCTAATTGGCCTGGATACTTTGGATTAAGCTCTCTCGCTTTTGCAATTACTTTTTCTTTGTCGGAACTATCAAAGATAAGACCTAACTTTTCCATTGCATTGCATACATGTATATCGGCTGATATATCAATATAATCCTTATCTTCGAAAGGCTTTACATACGGCAATGTCTTGGCATTGCGGTGCAAAATATTAACCAGCAGTGATGCAATCTTCTCGCCAATTTCTGAAATGCCATTTAGTTCTTCTTTAACATCCTTAGCGGATCTATCAGTCCAGAATTTTTCAACCTTTCCACCGTATTTTTCATCTATTATCTTGCAGAAGGCGATAATTGCCTCCGCCGCCTTGATTGCAGTCTGTCCGCTGATACACTTCTTCAAATCTTCCTTAGAACACTTTGCAAGAACTTTAATATCAGCTAAACCAAACTTTTTTTCAATCTCCACAGGGGCTTTGTACGAATCTTCTGATTTTATACCCATTCGCATACAACAAACTGCTATAACAAGTGCGAGCGGATTTGATGTTATAAGCTTCCTCTGCTCATCATTTTCCAACTCCGGAAATGGCCCAGCATTTTTCCCTTTACCATAATCTAAAATGGCTTTAACGATCTCCATCTCCTTCACATTAGTCGTTTTTCCATCAACTCTTTCTGAACTTATGCCGTTTGCCCGTTGAATCTGTCCTATCCTGTCTCCGATTTGAGTGCCTGCCTCGACAATAATTTCGCCTGATTCCGTATCAACGACAGGCCCGACAACCCACATCAGCGGGTCGAGTTTATCGACCGAGATGGTTTTTGTCTCGAAAAACAGTCTTATAATCGCCTCGCTGCTGCCGTATTCTTCGCCCATTGCCCGCAGGAACATCGTGGCGGGTATCTTGCTCGACTGGTCGATTCTGACAATGAGAACGTCTTTTCTCGTAACCGAAATTTCTATCCAGCTTCCGCGCTCAGGTATGATTCTTCCGCCGTGCAGAACTCTGTCGCCTTCCTTGCTTTCGATAAGAAAATCCACGCCGGGCGAGCGGTGAAGCTGATTGACGATGACGCGTTCGGCCCCGTTTATGACAAACTCACCGCCGCCTATCATTATTGGCATTTCCCCGATATAAACGACCTGTTCGGAAATATCCGCTGTATCGTTCCGTTTAAGTCTGCATGATATCTTTAGCGGATAGCCGTAAGTCAGTCTCAGTTCCCTGCACTCATTCGGCGAATATCTCGCCCTGTCGAACTCATAACCGAGGTACTCAAGAATCATCGTCTTGTCGTAGCTCTCGATGGGAAAAATTTCCCTGAAGATCGCTTCCAGTCCGATATTTTTTCTTTTCTGCGGTGAGATTTCGGCCTGCAGAAATCTTCCATAGCTGTCCAGCTGGACTTCGATAAGATTGGGGACGCTGATTGCATCTGCGATTTTTCCGAAATCTCTTATGGTTTTTATAACCATCACACACTCCCTGAAAAATGTGTTAAACCGTTGGTTAGCCCCCCACCCCTGCGGTGGGGGTTCGGTTATTTAGCCCCCCTGATTTTTATCCGCCTCAGGCGGACATCAGGGGGTTTTTCATTACAATTTACTTTATCTCAACAGTAGCGCCGGCCGCTTCAAGCTGCTTCTTGGCCGCTTCTGCTTCGTCTTTATTGACACCCTGTTTCACAGGCTTTGGCGCCCCGTCCACGAGGTCCTTTGCCTCTTTCAGCCCAAGGGCTGTAAGCGCTCTTACTTCCTTTATAACCTGGATTTTCTTGTCTCCGACCGATTTGAGTATAACGTCGAAGGTGGTCTGTTCTTCTGCCGCGGCTGCTCCGGCTCCTGCGCCTGCCGCAGGGCCTGCCATCATAATGCCGCCGCCCGCAGGTTCGATACCGTGAACTTCTTTCAGGTAATCGCCAAGCTCTTTTGCCTGCATAAGCGTCAATTTGACAATCTTGTCTCCCAGTTCTTTTGTTTCTGCACTAAACTGCTTTGCTGTTTCGTCTGCCATTTTATTACTCCTGTTATCTATCGCTCTGCGCCAGCCGGGACTACGCCGTCCCGTTTAACCCTTTCAGGACTCTCGCCAAAGCATGTTATTCAATTTTCAATTTCAAATTATGCTGCCGCTTTCTCTGCCTTGTCTGCGATTGCTTTTACGCAGCCTGCGATAATACCGGCAGGTGCTGCGATAGCGCCGGCCAGCCGTTTGCCCGGCGAATTTGCGAGCATAATGATTTCGCCCTGAAGCTCCGCTCTGCTTTTCATATTTACAAGCTGCGAAGCCCCGGCTGCATCGAGAGCCGCTCCATCAACATAAGCGCCTCTGAACTTTATCCCTGTCTTTCCGATATTGAGAGCCTTGATTTCCTTTGCCAGGTCAACAACGCTGTCGCCGCCGTAAACAACGGTGCAGGAACCCGTTTCAAAAAGTCCCGCCGCGCCGTCTTTGCCCAGTGCCGACAGCGCACGACGCATCGTAGCGTTCTTTACCATTGTCAGTTTGATGCCTTTATCGCCCAGTTTCCCACGAATTTGGTTATTTGTTATGCCGTCGATGCCCATCATATCCACAATGAGAAATTCGCTGACGCCTGTAAATTTCTTTTGCAGCTCATCTGTAAGTGCCTGTTTTACATATTTACTCATATCTTTACCTTTCGTAATATTTAGCCCTCGCCGAGGCGGGGATTAGGCCGCCTTAAATGGCGGCCGCTGAATACGTTGAACCTTTATTTTTCCGTCATATCTATTTGTATGCCCGGACTCATCGTCGCCGATATAGTCACTTTTTTGATGTAAGTCCCTTTTGACGACACGGGTTTCATTTTCTTTATCAGCGTTATAAACGCCTGGATATTACCCGCCAGTTTTTCCTCATCGAAGCTTAGTTTTCCAACGACAGCATGGACATTTCCGCCGGCATCGTTCTTGAATTCTATTTTTCCTGCCGCGAATTCCTTGATTGCCGTAAAAATGTCCTGAGTAACCGTCCCGTTTTTCGGCGAGGGCATCTTGCCCTGCGGTCCGAGCACTTTGCCGAGTCTGCCGACCTTACCCATTACCTTTGGCGAAGCGATTGCGACATCGAAGTCTGCCCAGCCGCCGGTAATTTTCTTAACCAGCTCATCGATTCCTGCCTCAATTGCGCCGGCCTGTTTTGCGGCCTCGACATCGGAATCTTCGCAGAAAGCGACGACTTTTTTGCTTTTCCCGACGCCATTCGGCAGTGAAACAGAGCCTCTTATAATCTGGTCGGACTGCTTGGGGTCTATCCCGAGCCATACGACACAATTAACTGTCTGGTCGAACTTAATCGGCGGAAAAGATTTTACCTTCTTCACTGCCTCAGAAAGGCTCACCGGTCCGCTTGGCAAATCCTTTGCCGCTGCTATATATCTCTTGCCTCTTTTTCTCATAACTTTACTCCGCGAATTTTAATAATGTTTCGCTCCCACTATGTCAGCCGTGGTAAGCTTTATTAATTCCATCCCGCACTTAAGTACGGGATTCCGTAGTTTTAAGCTTTTAGCTTTAAATTATTTTTCTATCTCGATTCCCATACTTCTCGCCGTTCCTTCGACGATTTTGCACGCCTGCTCGACACTAAAGGCGTTAAGGTCTTTCATCTTTCTTTCTGCTATCTTCTTTACTTGTTCTTTGGTAACTTTTCCGACCTTTTCCTTGTTCGGCGAACCGCTTCCCTTGGCAACCTGTGCTTCCTGTTTCAGCAGCACCGCTGCGGGAGGACTTTTTACGATAAAATCGAATGTCTTGTCTTTATATACAGTTATCTCTACCGGCACTGTCGTGCCGTTAAGCTCCTTTGTTCGTTCATTGAACTGCTGAACAAACTGTCCGATATTGACGCCGTGCTGTCCCAGTGCAGGGCCGATTGGCGGGGCCGGCGTCGCCTGGCCGCCGGGCGCCTGTAACTTTATTTTCGTCGCTATTTGTTTCTTCGCCATCTTTACCCCCACACCAATACAAACTGCTGTTTAAATAAAGATTCCATTTTCATTTTTCCTTAATGCAATACTTTCCCCCCAACACACTAATTATTGGTGTGGGGGTTTTACCTTTTTACTTTTTATACCTTTTCAATTTGCCAGTATTCGATATCCAGCGGCGTGCTTCTTCCGAAAATCGTAACGATTACCCTGACTACGCCGCGCTCGCTGTCGATTGAGTCAACGGTTCCTTCGAAATTCTCGAAAGCGCCTTCTCTGATTTTTACGATATCGCCTTTTGCGAAATCGACTTTTATATTTGCCGTCGCCTGTTCCGTTGCCTTTTCGACCTCGACTAATATTTTTGCGACGTCCGTATCGCTCATGGGAACAGGCAGGCCTTCCGTGCCGACAAAATCGCCGACGCCGAGGGTTTCTTTTATTAAAAACCACGCCTTTTCGCTGATTTTCTTGTCCGAGTCCGGTTCAATCTCCATAAAAACGTAACCCGGATAAAGCTTGCGTTTGAAGACTTTTTGTTTTCCGCCGCGAATACGCTTGACC
>JBAVNP010000175.1:0-1981 GCA_049691175.1 Sedimentisphaerales bacterium | reverse complement strand
CTGCAGGGGTGGGCGAATTATTAGGCTATGGGCTGAGATTTTTCTCAGGTATTCTAAGCGACAAAACCCGGCGGTACTGGCTGATTACCATTGTCGGTTATGTGGTAAATCTGCTGGCCGTTCCCCTGCTGGCGCTGACCCATCACTGGCCGATGGCGGTCGCTTTAATGATAAACGAAAGAATCGGCAAGTCTATTCGCACTCCCGCCCGCGATGTAATGCTTTCACACGCTGCCGCTACTGTCGGCAGAGGATGGGGCTTTGCGGTTCACGAGGCTATGGACCAAATCGGCGCTATGCTCGGCCCGGTCATTGTTATGATTGTTCTTGCGATTAGCGGTTCATACCGTTATGCCTTTGCGATTCTGGCAATACCGGCAATTCTGGCAATTATCGTTCTCTTAATCGCCCGATTTAATTATCCGCATCCGCAAAAACTTGAAACTAAACAGGCCGAAATCGGCGATGGCAAATTGCCGGCGGCATTCTGGATGTATCTGGCGGCTATCGGGCTTGTGGCGGCTGGTTTTGCCGATTATCCCCTGATTGCGTTTCATATTAAACAAAAAGATATTTTCGCAGACAAATGGATTCCGCTTCTTTATGCCGTTGCTATGGGCGTTGACGGCCTTGCTGCTCTTTTGTTCGGCAAATGGTACGATAAAAAGAAACTGCTTTCGCTGGCGACAGCCATAGCGATTTCGTCTCTCTTTGCGATTTTCGCTTTCTCGCTTTCGCCGACAGCGATTGTTGTTGGAATCCTGCTCTGGTCCGTAGGGATGGGTGCTCAGGAATCTATTATAAGGGCCGCGGTAGCCGATTTTGTCCCAACAGCCAAACGCGGCACAGGCTACGGCATTTTCAATGCGGGCTATGGCATTATGTGGTTCCTCGGCAGTGCGCTGATGGGCGTCCTTTATGATTTTTCGCTTCCGGCACTTATCGGATTTTCAGTTCTTTCCCAGGCCGCTTCGCTGCCGCTGCTTATCGGCACGCAAAAACACTTCGCAAAAAGCTGAAATAAGAAGAAAAATGGCAGATACACGCATACAACTCGAAGTCGAGGACTGGATTCGCAGAAATTGGCTGCCCGCAAAGTTCAATCATCAATTTTTCAGAGATAGAATGATGTTATCTTCTGGCGGTGTGTTTGACTATGATGCGGTTAGTGCGGATAAAAAAATTGTCGTTTCTATTTCAACCAGTGGTTCAACTACTTCCGGTGGCAAACGCGGTATAGGAAAACTCCAGAAGATTAGGGCGGATATGTTTTTTCTTCTGCTTACTCCGAATGTCGAAAGGAAAATAATTGTTTTTTCCGAAAAAGATATGTTCGAGCAATGCATGGTTGAGATAGCAAATGGAAGAGCACCTAAAGAAATAGAAATTATGCATGCGGAAATTCCTGATACATTACGAATGAAACTTGTCGAATCTCGAGAAAAGGCATCAAGAGAAGTCAGGCCAAAGTAGAAAATCATCCCATCTGGATTGGGCTTTGCTTAAAAAATTTCTGAAAAAATCCGCGTAATCCGTGGTTGTTTTCTTCCTTGTTTCCTTATATCCTTACTTCTTTATTTCTTTACATCCTTACCCCCTTTCTGTTAAAATACCCGACATAATGAAAAAGACACGGATTAACATAGTTTATAATTATTTTATCTCTGTGTTCTCTGTGTCCTCTGTGGCTAAAATTAAATATATTTTCTCTGTGGCTAAACAATGAAACTTACTTTTCACGGGGCTGCGCGCGAAGTTACCGGCTCGGCTCACATAGTTACAATTAACGGCAAAAACATTCTTTTAGACTGCGGCTTGTTTCAGGGCAAACGAAAAGAAGCCTTTGAAAAGAACCGCAATTTTCTCGTTGACCCTGCCAAAATTGACGTAATGCTGCTGTCGCACGCCCATATGGACCACAGCGGCAATATCCCGACGCTCGTCAAAAAAGGCTACAAAGGCAAAATTTACTGTACCGACG
>JBAVNP010000174.1:0-4188 GCA_049691175.1 Sedimentisphaerales bacterium | reverse complement strand
GGACAAGGCCGTGTAAAATAATATCCATAGCTTTTGTTGGTTGTTTTAGTCTGACAGCAGTTTCAGCCAATAAAACCCATGCATTACTTATTTTAGGTCTTTCTTCGGCTATTCCCCGAAGAATTTCCTGCGATTCCGCAATCGCGGGAGCTATATTTTGGGCAAGCAGGAAGCGGGCTTTGTAAAGACGCAGTTCAATATCATGAGGATTTGATGCCAGGGCTTTATCAATAATATCTCTTCCCTGACGAATTTTCACATTATCACCAGATGCCAGAAACAACGATACGGCCCGTTTTTGCACCTGAATGTTATCAGCAGAGAGAGACATTGCCTGTTGTATATCAGCGATAGCTTTATCCAATTTTCCTGTGGAACGATAAATGTCGCTTCGAGACACCATCGCCTCAACACTATTAGGCTCAGCAGATATGGCATAATCAAGGTCTTGTATCGCCTTGTCAACCTGTCCAAGGATAATATTTGTTCTGGAGCGAAGGATACGTGCTGAAGTATTGTGAAACTTATCCACTATTTTATCACAAAGCAGTAATGCCTCCGCAGATTTATTCTGACGAATTTTCATTTCAACCTCTGCAGCCGCTATCGGAAGAGAATTGGGGTCCTGAAGCTTCAATTTAGCCAACAGCACACTTGCATCGTCAAATTTGTCTTGTCTTATCTTAAGCAATGTCAGAGCCAGACAGACAGACGTGTTATTGGGGTCGTTCTGAAGCAAGTTATCCAGAACGCTGCTGGCAGAACTCAACTCTCCTTTTCTGAGATAGCTCTGCAATTGCAGTCTTTCCAGCTCAGGATGGAATAGCTTTTCACTTGTTGCCTGACGCAGAATGTTATCGGCACGGTCGTACTCATTTGCCTTGTAAAGAGCGGCAACGGTAGAAACAATTATTTGAATATCCCACGGTGAACGGTCCAGAGCTTCGAGATAAGTCGAAATCGCAAGCTGCAATTCGCCGGCATATTCATAAACCGCTGCGAGAAGCATTCGGCTGGCCTGGTCTTCCGGGTTTGCAAGAATGTTCTCTTTGAGCAATGAAACAATTTGCGGGTATCTATTCTTAAAATTGTCCGGTGTACTTTGCACAAACCAGACTCTTGCCTGTTCATACCGCCAGTGCCAGCTATTTTCCCCTTCAATGGTTTTAATCTTACTTATTATCTCCTGAGCACGGTCAGCATTTTTTACAACATTCTGACATCTTAAAAGCTCACGGTACAAAACAACATCATCGGGCATATCACGGACAAGTGAGTCAAGAAGCTGATAACGTTTTTCCTGCTCATTCCAGCGGTTATAAAGACCAGCCAGTAATAGGCCGAGCTGACGTTTGGCAACAGGCTGTTTTATTTGATTTAAGGAATTTTTAATTATCTCTTCGCATTTCTGATGTTCACCTTTATTCGACAATGACGTGGCAAAATAGGCAATCACAGAAGTAGATTGCGGGAACTTATCAACAGTCTGAGACAATTTCAACATTGCCTGCTCGGTTTTATTCTGTACAAACAGCAGTTCCACCTCTGCCATGGCCACTTCCACATCAGAAGGATAACGGTCTTTCATATCAGAAATTAACTGTTGTGCCATATCAAACCTGGATCGCAAAACGGCAACCTGAAATTGCAGAAGTTTTACCGGTAAAATGTCAGAAATTTTTTCCAGTTTTGTCAGACGTTCTTCCACATCCTGCCATAGAGGAGAATCTTTATCCGTCTGGTTTTCCGTCAGAATTCGTATCCTCGCCTGAAGGTATACCAGAGCAGCATCAGAATCATTAGGCAAGGCCTGCGATACGGCACGAGCCTGTTCCGATGCCTCATCCCAGTTTCCGCTTTCGGTCAGCAATCTCGCAAGGCTAAGACGAGCACTGACAATATCCGGTTGTTCAGAAATCAAAAGTCTCAATTGCTGTATCGCTGATTGTTTATCGCCTAAACGCGATAGAACGTCAACCAAGACCAGTCTGATGCCGGCAGATTTATTTCCCATTTGTATCGCTTGATACAAGTGTTTAACAGCCTCATATTGCTGTCCTTTACGGTCAGCAATAAGACCTTCGAGAAATTCAGTGGTCGCTGGTTCAATCTCTTTCTGACGTAATTCGGCCACGCAATTACTGGCAAGGTCAAACTTGCCGCTTCGGATATACAACTCCGCCGCGATTGGCATAAAATCCCATGGTTGTGCAGAAAGAGCTTTAAGACCGGTTTGAGCTACATTTATCATTGTAGATTCTGTATTTGATTTCAACGCCAGTTTGGCCCAAGTTTGCCAGAGTTCCTGGTTTGCCGGTTCGACTGTTTGAACAACAATAAGATGTTTTTCTGCCCTGTCCAATACGCTGGCATTGACAAACTCCTCAGCTAAACGCAGTCGTACAGTAATATCAGCTAAATCCAGTTTTTCAGCCTCTGTTAAATCGGATATCGCTTTATCTTTTTTTCCATTTCTTAAATAGTATGCTCCACGAATGATATACGCCTGTGCACTGGATGGATTATTTTTTACAGCCTCATCAAACCATGATTGGGGAGTTTCCAAGAAATCGCCAAGTCGGCTTTCCACTAAACGTCCTAATACATCGTAAGCTGATATGTAATCGGGATGCTCTTTAATAAGATTTTTTAATTCTTTTGAGGCATCTTCGAATTTTCGCTGGTTAATAAGAGCAATCGCCAGTACTCTTCGCAGTTCCGGCGACTTGTTTTTTCCAACCATTCTGGCAGCAATCAGCTCGGCTTCTCCTGGTAATCCAACCTGTAAGTATATTTTAACAAGTGTCAGGGCAGCCGGCAGATTGGCTTCATCTATTCTTAACACGGTTCTATAAGCACTTAAAGCTTGTTCAATATTATTTCGTTTTAGCGGACGAATGTTGAGTTGTGCCTGAGCATATTTAGAAAGTACTGCTGTATTATTCTGAGTTACAGCAAGATAGCGACCAAGATTCTTTGCAGCTTCTTCCCATTTTTGTTCGTCATATGCTTTATTGCCTAAATAAAGGCCTCTTTCAGCTCTGTGACTTCGCCGCCACTGGCGCAATCCATAAGCCGTTACGCTCAAAACAATAAAACCTATTAACAAAACAATTGCTAACTTCCAGTTAAAATGTCTCTTTGGCACTTGTTAGTCCTTTCTTACCTCAATTTGTCATATCAGAATTGATCAATGAAATTTTCGAATGTTTTTTTAACCGTCCGCCAAAATATCCACAAATCCATTTTCAAAGACAGGTTTTTAACGTACTTGGTGTCGTAATATATCCATTCCTGAAAATCCTTCATTGGCTGACGCGTTCTGCAAACCTGCCAAAGTCCTGTAACACCCGGACGAACCGATAGTCTGGCATCATGCCAGGATGGACATAAGGTATTTTCTAATTCAGGAGAAGGTCTAGGCCCCACAACACTCATCTGCCCAAGAAGCACATTAACAAATTGAGGTATTTCATCGATATAAGTGTTTCGTAAAAATTTCCCGATAGTGCTGACACGCGGGTCGTTCTCCATTCTGAATTGAGGTCCATCAACCTGATTTAAAGCCCTGATTTTATCCTGTATCTTATCAGCGCCAACAATCATAGTCCTGAACTTGAGACAATTGAATTTTTTACCATGCAATCCCTGACGTTTATCTTTGAAAAATACCGGCCCTGGCAAGGTGAGTTTTATCACTAAAGCAATGATTAACATTATGGGGGCAAATAAAATCAGTACAATTACGGCCGCAATAACATCCACAATCCTCTTAAAGAAATCTGCATAAGAAAACTTCGGCCAAGTTCGAAACTTGTTCGTGTCTTCACTGAATCCATTAACAGTTCCACAATTTATATCTTCCATTAAATTGTCTTGCCCGGATTGTCCGAAGTAATCCTGAGAATTAAGAATAACACGGTTTCGAGTGAGGCAATTCGGCGGTATTGAAACACTGGGACCAATAATAGATGCTTTGACAACACTTCCATCTTTGATTTTTACATTATCACTAATAATAGTCGGACCTATTATAACAGCGTTATGGCCAATACTAATATTCCGTCCAAATACTACTTTGCCAAACAATTTTACACTGTCGGCTATTTCTATGCATTTTTCATCTGGAAGTCGACAAATCGGTTTAACCGCAGGTTTAAGTTTAGTTTTCATCAAACCAATCAAACC
>JBAVNP010000173.1:0-3363 GCA_049691175.1 Sedimentisphaerales bacterium | reverse complement strand
CTCTTATTTGATGTGCAACATGGACGTGTGGAGGCATTAGCAAGAGCTAAAAATCTAACTTCACAGTTTCCGTTTCTTGACACCAAAGTTGTACCCCTGTTTTTACAAAAACTGGACAGCATCGTCGATCTATTGGCCCCGTATGGCGCAAGACGATTGCCACATGATTCTTACCTCGTTTCGAATTATTTACTGCCCAATGGTATCCAAATGACTGTGACAAATTTAACCGGTTCAACCAATGGGACTCCATATGTCGAAATTGAATTGAGACCATGGGGGCCAGTTGAGAAATTTGCTGGTAGCCAGACGCTTGCTTTCCCGGAAGCTGAGGGAGCCGGTCGTTATTCCAGGGGTGGAAGAGGCGGTAAAGTCTTCGTAATAACTTCCCTGGATGATTACTTGTTGAATGGCCGTCCCGGCCGACCGGAAGGCACCTATGGACAGGCAAGTGAACATGCCAAAACACTCGGCAAAGGCAAATGGATTCCTTATGTTGATGATTTGGGGAATGAGCATCCTGATCAAGGGCGCCCGCTGTTACCGGGATTCCCGGAGCTGCCACCTGAAAAATTGATTCATGGCACCTTGCGCGAGGCAGTCGAAGCAGAAGGACCGCGTTATGTTGTCTTTGCTGTTTCAGGAACCATCAGTCTAAAAGAACCACTTGAGATCAAGAATCCATACATAACGATAGCCGGCCAAACAGCTCCCGGTGATGGTATTCAGATCAGGAATTTTGGAATTAAAGTTGAAACGCATGATGTGATTCTCAGGCACCTTCGTATTCGTGTGGGTGATATTAAGGGCCCCGGAAACCTCAAAAGGGAACTTGGCGAACAAACGCATGCACTGGATTTGAACGCGATGAACATTATTGCCGACCATTGCGACATTGCTTATGCCTGTGACCAGGTTTTTAATACTTATGGTCAATTTAAGCGGGAAGCCACCACAATACAGTGGTCATATATTTACGGTGCTCCACAAGCTTCAACGCATGAGAAAGGAAATCATTCCATGATTTCAGTAGGAGTTGGCTGGGGCTGGGTTTCATCACATCATAACCTTTTAGCACATGGTCGCGTACGTAATCCTCGCATAGACATGCTCACTTACGATTTCAGGAACAATGTTGTTTACAATTTTGTGGGCACAGGTTATGGATCAGATAACGATTATTTGCGCCTGAACTACGTTGGCAATACATTACAAAAAGGACCAGATTCAAAAGAGAACCCAATGTATGCCTGGAGTGAAAACACTAAATATGCTCAGTGGTATGGCCGGGATAATAAACTGCCGGACGATTTTATAAGTGTTTTTGGGAAATCGGATGTAGCAATTATTAATGCACCCATTCCTTCGATTCCTGTGCGGACCCAATCTGCAGAAGATGCTTATAAACAAGTTGTTGAAAAAGGTGGAGCGACCAAACCGGTCAGGGACAACATTACATCCTATGTGGCGCAGACAGTAAAAGATGGCACCGGGTTTATCCCTGGAACTCCGACCGACTGGCCCCATGGTGGTTATGGGAAGTATCCCGAAGCAAAGGCTCCGCTTGATGAAAACCAAAATGGTATTCCTGACAAATGGGAAATCAGTCATGGACTTGACCTTAAAAATACAAAAGCAACAGGGCGGGATTTGGATCCGGAATATGATAATATTGAAATTTATATGAATTCTCTATAAATATCAGATAAAAGACAAGAATTGAAGAATAATCTGAAATCAATTTATAAAATGCAAAAAATGAAAAAATATATTTTTACAGTAATAGTATCGCTCACCTTATTTTCTTTGAGTTGCAAGGCGAGCGAAGGAAATGGAAATAAAACGGGCTCAGATAAAGATACCTTGAAACCACGTGTGATTGTCATGACAGACTTTCCTCCGATTGACGTTATCCCGGTTAAAGCAAGCTATGGTCCACCCGAAAAACGAAGCGATCCGGATGATATGCAATCGATGGTTCGTTTTCTTCTTTATACAAATGAATTTGATGTTGAAGCGCTGATTGCTAGTGCAGGAACCAAAGCCTATATTGCAAGAAAACAGAATATTTTGGATGTTCTGAATATTTACGACCAGGTGGATGAGAACCTCAGGAATCATGATCCCAGGTATCCAACTGCCGACCAATTACGCTGGGTTACCTGGCAAGGCCGTGATGCGACGTACGGTAAAAACGGCGTAAAAAACCTTGGCAAAGGCATGGATACAGAAGCATCCGATGCAATTATTCGTATCGTTGACAAGCCGGATGATCGGCCGGTATTTGTTTGTGTTTGGGGCGGACCTTACGAAGTCGCTCAGGCAATCTGGAAAGTGAAGGATACGCGCACACCAGATGAGCTTAAACGTTTTCTGAGTAAGTTGCGCATTTATTCAATTGGAAGGCAGGACAATACTTTGCAATGGATGCTCGATAATTTTCCTGAATTGTTCATCATCGTTGCAGACAATACCTATAGAGGCATGATGTCTTATACACCTGGTTCGGACTCTACGTTAACTGATATAAACTGGGTTTACGAAAACATTCACCGGGGACATGGTATTTTGGGCTTAATGTACCCGGAGGATACAACAATGGATCCGGATAAAAAGGGTGTACGGGAAGGGGATACACCTTCGTTCCTGTATCTTGTCAGCGCGGTACGCGGTTTAAATGATCCCGAAAGACCCGATCAGGAGAGTTGGGGCGGACAATTTGTCCAACCTGATCCTTCTAAAAATCATTGGTTCGATGGTCCGGGACCAGAGAGTGTCTATAAATGGCGCGCCGAAATGCAGGCAGACTTTGCTCGTCGGGCTGACTGGATGCTTCCTGCGTTACCAACTGTTATAAATGACTTTAAATAATAATACCATGAAAAAACAACTTTTTTTATTACTTCTAATTTCAGTTTTTATTGGAAAAGTAGTAGCCCAATCCCCTAACAATTTGGGGAACAAGAATGAAACTGTATCAGGTGAACTCAAAAAATGGCATACGGTTACACTGACTTTTGATGGTCCTGAATGCTCAGAAACCGATGATTATAATCCTTTCTTTAACTATCGCTTAAACGTCACTTTTAATCATAAGGAATCAGGAAAATCGTATAAGGTTCCTGGTTACTTTGCCGCTGATGGTAATGCCGGGATGACTTCTGCTTCTTCAGGGAATAAATGGCGCGTACATTTTACTCCGGATGAAATTGGGGATTGGAAGTATACGGTCGATTTTAAAAAAGGAAAATGGATTGCTGTCAGGCCGCGAACTGATGAACAAGTGCCAACCGGAGGATATATGGATGGTATGTTTGGCAATCTTAAAATCGATAAATCCGACAAATCGGGAAGGGACTTCAG
>JBAVNP010000172.1:0-5196 GCA_049691175.1 Sedimentisphaerales bacterium | reverse complement strand
ATAATAATGGCGCTTTCAGCCGTATTTTCCGGCCTTACCGGAGAAGCTGCTTCCATCGTGGTTATAATGTCTATTATTCTTGAGCTTTGCGATTTGCTGGAAATCAATCCTGTGCCGTTAATCATTTCTTCTGTTCTGGCGACCAATATCGGCTCGGCTGCGACACTGTTCGGCAATCCTATCGGCATCATTATAGCTTTAAGAGGAAAACTAAGTTTTGAAGATTTTCTTACTCATGCATTGCCCATTTCAGCTTTTCTTCTTGCAATTACTATCTGTATTCTCGGTCTGTGGTATCGAAGATATATAAAAGAACTTTCCTTGAAACTTAAAGCCAAGCGAGCTGAAATACTTGGGAAACATTCGATGCGATGGGATTTCGGCAAGCAAACAAGCCTTACTATTTTTACCGCGATGCTTTTTATTATAGCCTTCCACAAAAGACTGGAAATTTTATTTGGTCTCGAGAACAATACTCTTCTTATAATCACACCGATTGTTTTTGCGGGGCTTATAATATTTTTGCATCGCGCCAGAGCCATAAATTATATAGAAAATGGGGTCGAATGGGGGTCGCTATTGTTCTTTATGTTTCTTTTTGTGCAGGCCGGCGTAATGCAATCGTCCGGCGTTGCGCAATTTTTTGCCGAGCGGCTTATGCACGGCACCGGCGGTCAGGACCAGTTATTGTGCGGCATTACAATATTCTCCAGCGGTCTTCTGTCAGGCGTTCTGGATAATACCGTTGTGGTGGCTTCGTTTGTGCCGGTGGTAAAAAATTTACATATGACGCATATGACCCTGCGGCCGCTGTGGTGGTCTCTGCTGTTCGGCGCCTGTCTCGGCGGCAACCTGACCGCAATAGGTTCCACCGCTAATATTATCGCAGTGGGAATGCTTGAAAGACAGCGGAAAATCAAGCTGAATTTTATCGAATGGCTGAAAATCGGAGCAATTGTCAGTTTAGTTACTCTGGCTGCTGCCTTTGTTTGCTTAACTTTTTTGCCTTTCTTTAGTAAGTAAAAAATTAAACAAATAAACTGATTTAGCCGTAATAAGGAATATATGAAAAAGGCGAACGTCATTGTGATGTGGATAGCCGGTATTGTTTTGCTGGTCGCATCGGTATTGAAAATCCATCAGCTTATTACCGAACCGATAATAAGTAAGGGTCTTTGGGAGTCGTGGGAATTTTTCCTTATTCAGATACCGCTCGAACTCGGTCTGGGCATCTGGCTTGTCTGCGGATTATTCAAAAAGGCCGGCTGGCTGCTCGGCTTAATCGCCTTTGGCGGGTTTATCGGCGTTACATTATATAAAGGCTTAATCGGCGCCGAATCGTGCGGCTGTTTCGGTGTGGTTAAAGTAAATCCCTGGATTACGCTTTCCGTAATTGACATTCCGATATTCATATTACTTGCGGTATTCAGACCGAAAGGCGAAAAACTGCTCCCGCCGCCGTGGCCAAAGCCGGTTCACTTTTTCGCTATTGCGATACCGACTTTTATCCTGCTGCCAATGATTGAATATATTCTTATCACAAATAAGCCGCCGCTGAAGACCGACAAATATGAAGTCATTGACACAAATGAGTGGGTAACGCAAAAACGGAATCTTTGGCCGATGCTGGAAGATATTGATATAAAACAGCAATTGCAGAGCGGTTTGTGGGTCGTTCTTTTATATCATTTCGATTGTCCCGATTGTGCCAAGGCAATGCCAAAATATGAAGAAATGTATAAATCGTTCAAAGCCAATGAAAACGCGGTTAACTTTGCTTTTATCGAGATGCCGCCTTACGGGGACGAAAAGCAGCAACTGGTAAGTCCCGATAGTGAAGTTACCCGCGGCAGATTAAATGATATAAAGAAATGGTTTGTGCAGACACCCGTTGTTGTGGTTCTTAATGACGGCGTGGTTCTCAAGGCTTCCGAAGGTAAAGCTCTTTCTCTCGACGAGATTATCGAAGCTGCCTTTGGACAGCAGGAAAAATAATATAGACAATTATGATTTATCTTGGTTATAATGATGTAAACCATATAAATTCTGAAATATAAGAGGTCAAAAGATGGCTGTACAAAAAGCAATTTTATCACAATTAAACGGAAAGGCGCCGGAGTTGAAAAAGAACTTTTCCGTTCGTAAAATAGGCCTTTTTGGCTCCGCCGTTCGAAACGAACTCCATCAGGAAAGTGATATTGACATTCTGGTTGATTTTGTCGAGCCCACGTTTGACCACTATATGAATCTGAAATTTTACCTTGAGAAACTTTTTAACCGTTCAGTTGACCTTGTTATGGCAGATACCATCAAACCCCGCATTAAACCTATAATAGAACAGGAAGTAATTTATGCCGAGGGACTATAAACAGCATCTCGACGACATACTTGAGGCAATATCCTCTATTCGGGAATATGTTAAAAGCATAGATTACGACTCTTTTGCAACCGATAAAAAGACCCGCGATGCAGTTGTCCGGAACCTTGAAATTATCGGTGAAGCCGCGAAAGCCTTACCAGACGAAATCAAAGATAAGGCTCCAGAAATAGAATGGTATAAAATTGCGGCCTTGCGGAATATTCTGATTCACGAATACTTCGGCGTAAATTCAAAAATTGTCTGGGACGTTATCCAGAATAAGCTGGCTGAGTTAGAAACCGCTTGCCGATACCTGCTTTAATCCCTGAGAAGCCGTCTAATGCTTCAACTCGATTGAATCAGTAATGCGTTTGCCGTCAGCAGTAGAACAAACCGCCTGCAGGATATAAGTTTTACCGCCTGCGAGGTCGGCATCGAGGTTAAGGTCGAATTTATAGCACCTTAAATAGTCCTGCCAGTAGCCGAAATTTGCTTTTGCATCTGTAAGATTTATGTCCGGCCAGAAATAAAGTCTTGCGCCTTTTGGTTCGCCGGAACGCGGCACATATCCATAAAGCTCAAATTTCCAAGTTCCCGATGCCTTAATCCTTGAGCCGAACTGGTCAAGCATATCAATATAAGCTGTTATCTGCCAGTCCTGCGTAAATTCGGTAAGCTGATTGAACCTGATTTTTTCCGGTATAAATAAACAGGTTTTCTGCATTTCAGCAGCCGGAGAGCCTGATTGCGGCATCTGAGTCTGCTCCTGGCAGCCGCAGGCAATCATCATAAAAAACAAAACACCAATAGAAAGAATATATTTCATTATAAATCCTCATCAAGAAAATGGCCGAGCCGATATTTTTTCGTTTTCAGATAGTTTATATTATGCGGCCCTGGTTTTGCCCTGAGCGGAATCTGCTCAACAATTTTGATGCCGTAAACTTCGAGCCGGGAAATTTTCTTGGGATTGTTTGTCAGGATTTTTATCTGCCTGAGTCCCAAATCTCTTATTATCTGCGCTCCAATACCGTAATCTCGTCTGTCCGCACGGAAACCAAGTTTGAGATTTGCCTCGATGGTATCGAGTCCTTCTTCCTGCAGTTTGTATGCGTGCAGCTTATTGGCAAGTCCGATGCCTCTGCCCTCCTGTCTCAAATAGATTATTGCCCCGATGCCTGCTTTTTCAATCATCTCCATTGCAGCGACAAGCTGGCTGCCGCACTCGCATCTTTGCGAGTGGAACAAATCGCCGGTCAGACATTCGGAGTGAACCCTGATAAGCACCGGCTCATTGACAACTACCGGATTGCCGCTGCTGTCGAGTTTGCCGATATTTCCTTTGCAAAGCGCCAGATGCGGTTCTACGCTGGTTATACTTTCATATCCGATAAGCTGAAATTCGCCGTAATCGGTCGGCAGATATACTGATTGTATTCTTTTTATCTGGCTTTCGCGCTGCAATCGGTATTCGATAAGTTTCGCTATCGTAGTAATTTTGAGGTTATGTTTTTTGCAAAATTCCAGAAGCTGCGGCACACGAGCCATAGAACCGTCTTCGTTCATTATTTCGCATATAACTCCGGCAGATTTCATTCCCGCCAGCTTCATCAAATCAACTGAACCCTCAGTTTGCCCCGCTCGCGTAAGCACTCCGCCGTCTTTTGCGCGGAGCGGAAAGATATGCCCCGGCCGAACAAGGTCTGCCGGTCTCGCTTTATCCGCAATAGCAGTTCTTATCGTCTTTGCCCTGTCCGCAGCGCTGATTCCTGTGGTAATTCCATCGGCAGCGTCGATGCTGACGGTAAATGCGGTGCCGAGGCGGGCGGTATTTTCATTAGTCTGCTGATGCAGAGCGAGCGAATCACACTTTTCGCTCGTCAGCGGCAGGCAGATAAGTCCTCTGCCGAATGTCGCCATAAAGTTGACAATCTCCGGCGTCACTTTTTCCGCTGCGCAGAGGAGGTCTCCTTCGTTTTCCCTGTCTTCGTCATCGACAAGGACAATCATTTTGCCTTTTTTAAGGTCTGCGAGAATTTCCGGAATATCGCTAAATTCTGTCATAAAATTCGACTATTTATTATTTTCAAACTGCTCAATATACTTTGTTCCTACTTTGATGTAAATAAGGGTCGTAACAATAGCAGTTCCTGCCGCCGACCACCACAAAAATCTTAAAAACCAAATCCAGCCGGTAAGAACTTCGGATATTTCAGGCGCAATCAGAATCGCAGCAACCATAGTAAGCTGCAGGGTCGTAGCAATTCTTCCAATGAGCGCAGGTGTAGGCTTTGCCTCAAAATTTAAAAATCGCAATATAACAAAACCAATCAAAAGAAACATATCCTTAGCGATAATCAGCACGGCAACGGTCGGCGGCAACCGGAAACCGGAGACCGCAGTATTATTAACCGATAAAAGCACGCAGGCACAGGCCATAAGAAGTTTATCAGCCGTCGGGTCCAGAAAAGCCCCCAGCGGCGTTACTTCTTTTCTCTTTCTGGCAATATAGCCGTCGTAAGCATCGCTGAACGCCATAACAAGAAAAATCAGCAGCGCCGTATATCGCATAAATGTGCCCATCGTCGGATGGTCGTCTTTGAGCATAAAAATTACAAAAGGCACAATCAGCAGTATCCGCAGAATAGTTATTCTATTTGCGTGATTGAGTTTCATCCCGTTAGACCTCACTTACTTTTAAATTATTTGTACAATCTGTATAAAACATTCCTGCTCTTTCAAGATTAAAATTCTCATAACATTGAAGAGGTCTAACGGGATTCATAAGGAGCGGCCCCCGTCAATATTGATAACCTGTCCTGTGATATAGTCGTTTT
>JBAVNP010000171.1:0-12238 GCA_049691175.1 Sedimentisphaerales bacterium | reverse complement strand
GACAAACTTTCCCGAAGCCGGATAAAAAGTCTTGTCCGGGTTCTGCTTTTTCAACGTATGAATAATGCCAATCTCAGTGGCGATAATAAATTCCTTTTTATCACTTTTCCCGGCATACTTCAATATTTGTCCGGTGCTTAAAAGCTCATCGGCACAATCTCTTACAGGTTTTGGACATTCAGGATGAGCAAGAGTAACAGCATCAGGATGAGCAGCCTGAATTTTTTTAATATCATCGGCAGTAGCGAAAATATGGGTCGGACAATAACCGGGCCAAAGAACCATATCCCTGCCCGTTCTTTCACTTACAACCTGGCCGAGATTTTTATCCGGCACAAAGATAATTTTCTTTTTCGCGTCTATTGAATTCACAATGTCAACAGCATTTGAACTTGTGCAGCAGTAATCACTGATTGCTTTCACTTCAGCAGAACTGTTGACATAAGTAACCACAACCGCATCGGGATATTTTTGTTTCAGTTCGCCAAGCTGTTTAGCGGTAATCATATCCGCCATCGGACAGCCCGCGGTTTTGTCGGGCAGTAAAACTGTTTTTTTCGGCGAAAGAATCGAGGCAGTTTCTGCCATAAACAAAACGACGCAGAAAACTATCACGTCCGCGGAAGTATCCGCCGCTTTTCTGCTCAATTCAAGAGAATCGCCGGTAAAATCGGCGATATCCTGCACCTCGGCAGACTGATAGTTGTGCGCGAGGATTACCGCGTTTTTATTTTTTTTCAGATTATTAATTTTTTCAATGATACTTGCCGTCATATTTATTTTTTCGGTTTTTTCTGAGTAATAACGAGTTGGGGTCTTGTCGTCGAAACGGTAACGCCGGGCGGAACAGAATCCTTAATCCAGACATTTCCGCCGATTGTTGCGCCTTTGCCGATTGTAATATCGCCGAGTAGGGTCGCGGCGGCATAAATCGTAACGTCATCTTCAATTGTCGGATGCCGTTTTACGCCGCGAAGGCTCTGGCCCTTTGCCGGGGCAAGAGCGCCAAGCGTTACACCCTGATAAATTTTCACGTTATTGCCGATAATAGTAGTTTCGCCAATGACTATTCCAGTTCCGTGGTCAATGAAAAATCTTTCGCCGATTTTCGCACCGGGGTTAATATCAATGCCGGTTTCGCGATGCGAGTGTTCGCTCATAATTCGCGGAATCAGCGGCACATTCTTCAGATAAAGCTCATGGGCGATTCTGTAAATGGTTATCGCTCTTAAGCCCGGATAGCTCAAAACAATTTCTTCAAGACTTGATGCTGCCGGGTCGCCGTCAAAAGCTGCCTGGATGTCTATCTTGAGCAGCCTGCGAATCTTCGGTATCTGAGCCAGAAGATGTTCAACAACATCCATAGCCATAATATGGCAGCCGGTGCAATCGCTGTTCTTCAGCCTGCACTGGTGAAGAAGCGCCCGCTCCACCTGCTCGGCAAGCTGACTTTGAACCTGGCACAAGATGTCGCCGGCAACAAAACTGATGTTGGAACTGGTAACGTCTCTTACGCCGGTATAGCCCGGAAAAATTATCTCCATAAGCAAATTGAGAATTTCGAGAATCCTGTCCCGCAAAGGCAGATTCGTCGTATCAATAAAGTTTATGCCCGTCTCATCCTGATAGGAGTCAATAATCGCCTTGACAATATTTTTAACATTATCATTTTTCATTTTCGAACCTTTACTGAAACAGTTCTGTTGAAATATATCTTTCGCCGGTATCACAGATAATCGTTACGATAATCTTTCCCTTATTTTCTTTTCTCCCGGCAACCTGCAGAGCAGCAAAAACATTTGCGCCGGAACTAATGCCCGCAAGAATTCCTTCTTTGGCGGCGAGTTGTTTTGCGGTCTCTATCGCGTCTTCATTTTTGACACAGACAATCTCGTCAAGTATAGTTTTATCCAATACCTTTGGAATAAATCCTGCGCCGATACCCTGAATTTTGTGCGGCCCGGGCTTTCCGCCTGAAAGCACCGGCGAATCAGCCGGCTCAACGGCAATCATCTTAATCGTCGGCTTGCGTTCCTTTAAAACCTGACCGCAGCCTGTAATTGTACCACCTGTTCCGACACCGGCAACAAATATATCAACGCCGCCGTCCGTGTCCCGCCAGATTTCTTCTGCCGTGGTTTTCCGGTGAATTTCCGGATTGGCGGGATTTTCAAATTGCTGCAGCATAACCATATTGCCGGTGTTGCTGACGAGCTGCTGAGCATATGCAACGGCCCCCTTCATACCCTCGGCAGCAGGTGTCAAAACAAGCTCAGCGCCGAAAATCTTAAAAAGTTTGCGTCTTTCAATACTCATCGACTCCGGCATAACTAATGTGAGCTTATAACCTTTTACCGCGCAGACAAAGGCAAGACCTATGCCGGTATTGCCGCTTGTCGGCTCAACAAGAATCGTATGCTTGTTAATCCTGCCCTGTTTCTCCGCCGCTTCAATCATAGCAAGGCCAATCCTGTCTTTGATGCTGCCGCAGGGATTAAAAAACTCTATTTTAGCCAATACCTGCGCCTCGCCGGTATTAAGCGCGTTAATCCTCACCAGCGGCGTATTGCCGATTGTCTCGATTAAATTGTTATATATTTTTCCCATCGTTACTCCAATCAATCTCAAGATTATATCCCGGCGGCAGATACTTTAAATCTGATAGTTGAGCTTCTCTTTTTCCGCCATCTCGACCAAGTCATACAAGGTCTTATTATCGAGCACATTCAATACCGCATCATTTACCTCAATCCAAAGCCGCCTTGTAATACAGTCAGCATATTGTTCGCAGGCATTCTTGTCTTCGACACATTCAACCGTAAGCACCGGCCCTTCGAGGGCTTTGAAAATATTACTTAATTTTATATCCTGCGGAGGTTTTGCAAGCACATAACCGCCGTGAGGACCTCTAATGCTTCTTACAAGGCCGGCGGTCTTTATTATCGCAATAAGCTGCTCAAGATATTTATTGGATATGTTCTGCCTTTCTGCAATCGCCTTAATCTGCAACGGCCCAGCTCCATAAGCAAGAGCAAGTTCGAGCAGGGCTCGCATTCCATATCTGGTTCTGGTAGAAATCTTCATGTTATTTCTCCTAAATTCCTATGGTTTTAGTAGTATTATATATATTCTACGAACCAATGTCAACTATGTGCATAAAAAATATAAATAAAAACTTGATTTATAGCTCTTTAATATCTATTTATCTGATATTTTATTTCTTGACGCCTGTTAATACTATACTTACAATTAGTTTAATATTAAGGGCTTAAAGAGATGGCGAATAAAATTAAACTTCCCAAACCTTCGCTGGAGCATTTAAAACGCCTTACAGACGATACAGGATTGCTGCAGCACGCCAAATACATAATACCCGACCGCCAAAACGGCTACTGCACCGACGACAATGCGAGAGCCCTTATCGTTACGGCCAAACATTACAAAAAACATCCTGAACCGGAGGTTTTAAGGTTGTTTGAAACGTATTTATCATTTCTCTATCACGCCCTAAAACCGGACGAAACCGTTCATAATTTTCTGGACTACAATAGAAACTGGCAAACCGGCAAATCAGAACAGGACACTCTCGGCAGAACTATCTGGGCATTCGGCTCAGCAATAGCCGCCCCGTCAAACGAGGATTACATACCTATTGTCAGAGAATTTTTTTACGATACCTGCAATCACATATCGTCACTGCCTGCCAAAAGCGCATCTTATGCAATTTTGGGTTTATCTGAATTTCTCAATAAATTCCCGTCAGACAAACGGGCAACCGAACTATTAACCAAAGCCGCGGATATCCTTTTTAAAAATTACAATAAATACACCTCGTCAGACTGGATGTGGTTTGAGGATATACTTTCTTACGCAAACGCTATTCTGCCGGCAGCTATGTATTCCGCAGCGAAAATCCTTAATAATCAGACCTACCTTGAAACGGCTGAAAAGAGCTGCTCATTTCTGCTTGACAATACATTTAACGGAAGACACTTCAGCTTTATAGGTTCAAACGGCTGGTATCCAAAAGGCAAAAAACGCGCACAGTTCGACCAGCAGCCAATCGAAGGGGCGGATACAGTTATAATGCTGGCAAAGGCATACGAGGCGACAAAAAATAAAAAATACCGAGACTTGCAAAAAAAAGCCTTCGGCTGGTTCTTAGGAGAAAATGATACAAATTCGCCGCTTTACGACCCGAAGACAAAAGGCTGCTGCGATGGATTAGGCGAAGGCGGAGTTAATATCAATCAGGGAGCGGAAAGTATAGTGAGTTTTTTATTAGCACAATTGTTTTTAATCTAAAACATAGATGAAGATTGCCACATTTAACGCAAATTCGATACGGTCGCGAGCAGAAATAATCATTGACTGGCTGGCGGAAAATAAACCTGATGCCCTATGTGTGCAGGAAACAAAAGTTCAGGACAAGGATTTTCCGGCAGATATCTTCGCCAAAACAGGTTATGAGTTTGTCTTTAAGGGCGAAAAAAGCTATAACGGCGTTGCAATCTTCAGCAGGCATAAATTTACCAGTGTTGAATTCGGCCTTGACAGCGAGCCAAAAGATGAGGCGAGGATGATAAAGGCAAAAACAGCAGGAATCACTATCGTCAACACCTATATTCCGCAGGGTTTCGAGATTGAATCCGAGAAATACCAATATAAATTGGACTGGCTAAAAAGGCTTTTGGATTATTTCAAAAAACATTTTAAGCCGACAGATAAATTGTTATGGGTTGGCGATTTTAATATCGCGTTTGAGGCAAAGGATGTTTATGACCCAATTGCGCTCGATGGAACGGTCTGTTTTAATCAGCAACTGAGTGAAGTTTTGAAAAAATTTATAGATTGGGGATTTACAGACCTTTTCAGAAAGCACTGCACCGATACAGGGCAGTTTACTTTCTGGGATTACCGCGAACCGAACGGTTTTAAGAGGAATCGCGGCTGGCGATTAGATTATATAATGGGGACAGAGCCAATGGCGAAGGCCTGCACGAATTGCTACGTCGATAAAAAACCGCGGACACTCGAAAAACCCAGCGACCATACACCGGTCATTGCCGAATTCAACCGGCGATAAAAAATTAGCTGCTTTGAACCTGTCAGGCTTTATTTCTTCCGATGAAAGTTAAACAGGCATTCATCGTTGTTATATGTAATATCAAGATTCCAACCTGCTTTAGCTGCCCTGTCCTTCCAGATAGTTTCAAAAATTCGAAGGTAGTCTTCAAAAGAAATCTGTGTCTTCAGATGCGATGTCTGTTTATAAAGCTGCAAATATATCGGTTTGATTCGCACTACGGCTTCATTATCGTCAAATTTTCCCAGCGTGACTTTGTTTCCTCTCAAGTTTGCCTGCTCCCAGCACAAATAAAGGATAAAGGCTTTCTGGGGCGGATAGAAAGGCACCCAGGTTTTTGCCGTCAGCGAATACCCATCGCCATCTTTGAACCAGTTGAATGCAAAATCCTTCCCTTTTTCCTTAGTAAGGAAATTGAACAATCGCACCTGCTTGGTCCAGTAATTTTCCTGCCGTTGCCAGGTCTTTTTCTCCTCCGGCAAATCTGGAAACTTTGAAGCCGGCAGCGCCGGTATTTGGTCCAGACGAATGATTATATTTTCCAAGTGACAAAAATACCAATTGCCGTCTTCGATGAGGAATGTGTGACAGAAGGTGCTTTTCCAATCACCTTTGGCGAATGTAACAATGTAATGTATGCGCTTGTCAACCTTATGAACTTCCGGTGTCCCCTGGATTTGCTCCCACAGTTTTCCCTCTTTGAACATTTTGCTCCATTGCAGGAGCATATCTTTCGGCAAGTTGTCATAAGTGCGAATTCTATCAGGTGTTATTTGGTCATTTTTGACGGCTTCGACGAATTCGTTCCAGATTTTGAGGTCGTTCCGGGCGAAAGTTATATTACATATCGATGAAATGAATATAGTAACGATTATGATAAACGTTAATCTTTTCATAAACGGGCCTTTCGTGTATTAGATGGATTTGGTTTTGCCTCCAGAAAAATATTTCTGGTAATAGGGAGCATCCTACCATACCTGCCAGACCAGTTCAAATGGAAGATTGTCGATTTGTGCTAACAAAAAAATAGCGGCAAAAACTCAGCGACCATACATTCCTTGTCGCTGAATTTAAAAACTGACGCCCTCGGCCTTTTAATCTGCAATAATTTTCAATCTGACGGCTTGTCTTTTTCTCTTCTATCAGAACCGCTGCGGCGTTCAGGACCCTTATAGCCGAACGAAAATTTTCGGCGGTCTTCTCCGCTGCGCTTCTCGGCAGGTTTTTTTTCAGGTTTGTCCTTTTCGTTTGCCATTTTCTGCTCAAAAATCCTTTCCTCATCATTTATATTATCGGACATATTATCTTTTCCATACTCTCCCACTGTTTAAATAATAAATTATAAAAACATAAAAAGCACATAATATTTTCAAATATTTCGGTTTCCAGCTCTTCCTCTGAGCGGTTTTCTAAACGCGGTGCATCATTTTGAAGATTATCTCGTCCTGAAAAGTGATTTTCAGTTTCATCTGGTCCGCTATTTTGTCAAGACGATTGTGAATCTGCGGGATGCTGATTGCTGACTTGGCGATGTCAACCGCCATAGTCATAACGAAATAGTTTTCCATAATTTTCTGGTTGACGTCAACAATATTGATATTGGCTTTTGCCATCGCATTGGCGACGTTTGCAATGATGCCGACGCGGTCTTTACCGGTAATGGTTATAATACAGATTTGCGATTGTCCCCGCCTGCGCGAGGATGACATTTTTTTAGCAGCCATAAATTCTTCCTTAAATCACCATTTTGGTTCGACCCTTCGACTCCGCTCAGGGCAAGCAAGCTCACCACTTAACCTGATGAAGTTTTTCCATATTTTTATAATCCGTCATATCGAATCCGAGAGCGGTAACGGTAATAAAGCCGTCCGCCAGCACAAGTGTATCCGAAGGGATATTCGTATCCCGATAGTCTCCGCCTGCAAGCTGATAAAGCATCTGTCCGGTATCGTTTTTGTTTTTTACAAAATATTCCTCAAAGCCCATCGTGGACTGCGGCACAATCTTGATTCCTTTCGGCTTTCCAGCTGAAAGCCGCGGGATATTTATATTAATCACTCCCGATAAGCTGTGCATTCCTATTTTATTTATAACCTCAACACAATATTTTGCGGCAATATTGAAATCCATTTCTTCTTCGTGCGCACAACTAAGAGCAATTGCAGGAATACGATAAAAGGCCGCTTCCATCGCAGCGGCAACCGTGCCTGAATAATATACGTTAATACCGACATTTGCGCCGTTATTGATGCCGCTTATGACAACGTCCGGTTTTTGGGGACATAACTCCATAATCGCGAGTTTGACGCAGTCTGCAGGCGAACCGCTGACACTGTAGCCGCTAAACTGATTTTCTATCTCAACCTTTTCACAGGCCAGCGGCTCAAAAACGGTAATGCTGTGCCCTGCGCCGCTCATCCTGTCCGAAGGTGCGACAACAGTTACATTACCCAGCTTTATCAGTTCCTTATATGCCGCCGCTATGCCGGGGGCTTGAATTCCGTCGTCGTTTGTCAATAAAATATTCATCCTCAACATAGTACCGCAAAGCCCGCAATAATCAATAGCCAATTGACGCTTTATACGGCGAGAGTATAATTATCAATATGATAAAAAAATTCGACCGAAAGAATGATTTGATTTTAACAAGGCAGCAGGTTCGCGATTTTGACGGCTGGGCGATAAATACCGCCGGCGTGCCGGGCGCTGTGCTGATGGAAAACGCAGGCCGGGGCTGTGCAGAAATTGTCCTTGCGGAGCTGAAAAAATGCAATGGCACAAAAGTTTGTGTTTTCTGCGGCACAGGCAATAACGGCGGCGACGGATTCGTAATCGCAAGGCATCTAAAGAATACCGGCTTTACTGTTAAAATAGCTCTCTGCGGTCAAGGTTCAAAAATAAAAGGAGATGCTGAAATAAATTACAGAATTGCCCGCAATATGGGTATCCCGATTAAAGAGCTTGAGCTGACGGATATTGAAAAGGCCGTTAAAAATTTCGCGGGGAATTGTGATTTAATTGTGGACGCGATTTTCGGTACAGGGTTATCAGGCACACTCAGCGGCGGATTTGACAAAATCATAAATGCAATAAACTCTCTCAATAAAACCATTATTGCCGTAGATATTCCTTCAGGACTTGATTGCGATACAGGGATTCCTCTCGGCACAGCAATAAAAGCAAAGGCGACAGTTACATTCGCTGCGGCAAAGAAGGGATTTACAAACGCCGGTTCAGCGGAATATACAGGTGAAATCTATATAGCCTCTATCGGCATCGAACCTGAGCAAATATAATCACTTCGCTTTTTTACCGGAGGCCAGACTTCCGTAACCAATGAAGTTCAGGAATCTTTTGGTGTTGAAGACAGGAATGGAAAAGTCTTTCGCCTGGTTCTTGACTTCCTGATACCGCTCCGAAGCCTTGACGGATGTTTCATATTTCTCCGTAGCCATAGGGTCGGCTTGTATCTCATCAAGCGTCGGTTTTTTATTTACCTGCGGCACAGCGCCAAGCACAACAAAGTCAGTATCGATTGTTACGGCATCTTCGACCTTTCCGCCCCAGTTTTCGATAAGCTCTTTGATTTTTGCGGCACCATCCGAGTCGATATCCCCGTCGCCGTTGAAATCAAAATCTCCCGCGACAACAAACCTGTTGACAGCCTTGCTGTCCCAGATAAGGTTTACAATTACATCACCTTCGACAATAGGATTCTTTTTGCTCGATTTGTTTATTCTTGCGATGGAGGTATTTTTGTCAACATTGAAAACTTCGACTTCAGCCTTGCTCGAACCATCGGTGGGAATAGATGCGCTTTTGTCATAAACGGAAAATGTCATACCCGGAAAAACCCTGTCGTCTCTGCCGATATTTATAAAAACAATATTCGAGGAAATATCAATACCAATAATATGACCGTCAGGCTGATACGCCGCTACATCTTCCATTGGTCTGGGTTTGAGCAGCATATCTTCCAGCTTGCGCTGCTTGTCCAGAGATTCCTGAAACTTGTTTTCCGCAACGCTTAGCTTGCTCATCACTGCCAGCAGCTCCTGCTTTGTTTTATTCTTTTCCTCTACGGCGTCATTCGCCTGCTGCTTAAGCGACTGCAGCTGCTCATCGCCTTTTTTGTCCAGCCGACTGCAGCTTTGCTGAATATCATCGGCCTTTTTCTGCTCGGCACGTATTTGTGTCCGCAATTCTTCTTCTCTCTTGGCAGATTCCTGTTTTGTAAGGTCATATTTTTTATTCAACTCATCAAGCTGCAAGCTTAACTGGTCGGTAAGTTCCTGTTGTTGTTTCAGCTTGCTGTCGTAAGTTTCAAGCAGCTTAAGAGCGCCTATTTGATTAGCCTCAGAGGAAAGCGCCAAATCCTTCGGCAATTTCGCCAGAATATCGCTGTATTTTGTCTGCATCTCGGTTATTTTCACTTCCGCGCTCGTTTCGCCCAGCTGACCGCCGCCAAACATTATATACAACTGGTCAATATATCCGAGGAGCTGGCCGAGCCTGCTCTGGCCTCTGTCTTTCTGGCCGACAAGCGTGCCGATGTTTCGCAGCTGGTTCTGTGAAGCAAGTTCAGACGTCTCCAGTTGACTTTTCGTATATTGGTCCCGCCAATCTTCCGACTTAAGGTAAAATATCACGGCGAGAGTCGCAGCGATAACAAACAAAGCCACAAATATGATAACAGTATAAAGCGTTGTATTGCTTTGACCCTGACGAGCAACAGCCATCTAAAATCTCCTGAAACGGATATTAAAATCAGTTAATTTCGGCACTTATGCACCAACAGCATAGCGTAATTATCGTCAAAGACAGGCCTTTAGTCAACTAAAAACTTACCCAAATTCTCAAAGTCTTTGTGGCGTAAGTAGTTTTTAAACTGTATAGTTAGATTAAATCCCCTTTAAAGGTTAACTATGCCAAAAGAAAGATTACAGAAGATACTTGCCGCCGCGGGCATCGACTCCCGCCGAAACTGCGAGCAGCTTATCCTCAGCGGCTTTGTCAGCGTCAACGGCAAAATCGTTGATACGCTGCCCGTTTTTGCCGACATAGAAACCGATATTATAACGGTTGCGGGCCGGCGACTGCGGCCGGAGAGAAAGGTGTATTACCTGCTGAACAAACCCAAAGGCTTTTTATGCACCAATTACGACCCCGACAACAGGAGAAAAGCGATAGATTTAATTGACTGCAAGGAACGAATTTTCTGCGTCGGCAGACTTGACACTGAAACGAGCGGAGCGATAATCCTGACAAATGATACCGCGATTTGCGATAAACTGACGCATCCGAGACACCAGCTTGCCAAAATATACGTCGTTGGCGTTAAAGGTAAAATTACGCAGGAAGCGGTTGAAAAGCTGAAAAAGGGCATCTGGCTCTCAGAAGGCAGGATACAGCCTGCAAAGGTAAAAATCCTAAAAGCTCATTATGCTGAAAGTCTGCTTGAGATAAAAATCACGCAGAGTCTTAACAGGGAAATTCGAAGAATAATGGCAAAAGTGGGCTACAAAGTAACTTCGCTGAAGAGAACGCAGATAGGGAAAATTTCCTTACATCGTCTCGCTGTCGGCTGTTACAGAGCGCTTACGAATCCTGAGGTGGAGCATCTCAAGGAAATCCGGGATTAGCTACCCGGCTTGCGGTGAGTCTGTCGAAGCCGCTTTTTTGTAATCCCTTTTTAACGGCTTTTGAACAAGTCCCATTTTGATTGCCTTTGCCGAGACTTTTATCCTGCAGACCCTGCCGTCAATAACGGCACGGACCTTCTGAATGTTCGGCTTGAATTTTCTCTTTGTTATGCCGGTGGTTTTTACACCGACGCCGCCGAGATATTTAGCCTTGCCGCGACGGGCAATACTGTTGCCGGCTGTCGTTTTTTTACCTAAAAAATAACAAACTCGTGACATAAGTCTTTAGCTCCAATTCAATAAAGAGCGGTAAGTATAAGGATTTAACGAGATTTTGCAAGATTAAAATAAAAATGACTAATAACTCCTTGTTTACAAAGAAGTTACGTCCATTTTACTGCCTCTGCGGCACAATGTATTTTTTATTATGTTTAAAGCTCTGGCTACCAAAACCGCAGGATGTATTTACAGCAATCTCTGTTTGTTTGCGAGCAATCTTTTCTATTGTTACGGCTAATTGCGAATTTCTTGTACCAATACCGGCCGTATCAAGCTGAATTTCCTTCATAATATTTTTATTTCCATTCTCAATATTGTATTTCGCCCAGGCTATGCCGCTGGAAATCATATTCTGTTCGACCGTTTCAAGAAAAACCCTATTAGTCTGAAACGTAATTTTGTTTGATACCTCGGTAAGAACAAACAACAGCGTACCCATAAAAATTAATACCACAATCACAATCAATAATACAAAACCCCTTCTCAATTTTTTGCCTCCTTATAAGCACCTGCAAAATATACATAAGCATTTTCCATTCTCTTATCCACACGATTATAGCTTTTTAACTCCACACATTTTTTCACTTCCACGGCGTAACCGACACCATCTTTGCGCCAAACCTGCCATTCGATTTTGCCGTTCGGAATCTGCCAGGTGATTTTTTCTTTTGCATCACCAATTACAATTCTTGATATTTCTTCACCCCGCAGCAGATAACAAATCACACTTCCCTGCCGCTCAATTAAAAGACTGTTTGCATCCGTCGAATATTCCTGAAACGATTGAGGAAAGCTTTTGGCTGAATTGATATCTTTTCTTATATATTTCAGAACATCGAGAAGACTGGTATTGGATTCAACGAGTTTGCAGGATTTAGGTATGTCGTATGTCATAAATTTAAATAATCTTCCAAGCGGTATGGATATAACTGCAATAACCGCCAGCACTGTGATAAGTTCCACTAATGAAAAACCCTTTCTCATTTCCAGCTTTCTCCCTTCGGTGCAAAGTATCTCGCCATTTCGACTGAAACTACCCTGTTATCAGCTTGCGCCGCTGTCTTTACTTTAACAAGTTTCAGGCCCTGCCATTGGTCAATTCCGTCCGACTGTTTGATTTCAACGCTCATTTTAGGCCATAATCTTTTAAAATCTTCATCATCAATCGTTTTGCCTGTAACCGAAATGCAGTCGAGCTGAGCCTGTGCCGCTGAAATACACCGCTGTCTGG
>JBAVNP010000170.1:0-9400 GCA_049691175.1 Sedimentisphaerales bacterium | reverse complement strand
ATGTATATACAGGCAAAGGCTGTTTCTGTTGCACAGAAACGGGTTAAAAGCGTTAATATGTTTCTCGAAGCTGGCAGAGCGCAGATACGAGACCTTCTCGAAGCACAGGATGCTTTGCTGTCGGCGCAGAACTCGCTGACGGCTGCGGTTGTTAATTACCGGATAGCGGAACTTGCTATTCAGCGCGACACGGGCGTACTTGAGGTGGACGAAAAAGGGTTATGGAAAGAATATGTTTCCGGAGAGATTCAAAATGACAAAGAAAAAAATATATCTGGTTAGCGCAGCTGCTGTCATCGCGCTGGTTCTTTTAGTATCGTGGCAGCTGCTGAAATCCAAAGGCGGCACTGAACTCAACGGCCCAACATACGAGGTTAAAAGCGGCCCTTTGACAATAAGCTTTGTCGAGTCGGGCACTATTAAGGCGAGAGACCAGATAATACTCAAGAATGAAGTCGAAGGCAGAACTTCCATTACTTATGTTATATCCGAAGGAACGCGGGTTAAAAAAGGCGACTTGCTAATTGAACTCGACGTCAGCACTCTCGAAGACCAGAAAATCGACCGGGAAATAAGCGTCCAAAATACCGAGGCAGCATACATAAGCGCTAAAGAGAATTTGGCAGTTGTCGAAAATCAGGCAAAAAGCGATGTGGACATGGCAAAACTCACTCTTGATTTTGCCAATCAGGACCTGGAAAAATACCTGCAAGGCGAACACCCATATGAACTCGACAAGGCAAACGCCGATATTACGCTTGCTGAGGAAGAATTGACGCGTGCGAAAGAAACTCTCAGATGGTCGAAACAACTTTACGGCGAAAAATACATCTCTCAAACGGAACTGCAGGCAGATGAAATCGCCGAAAAGAAAAAGGCCCTGGACACCGAACTGGCAAAAAAAAGCAAAGACCTGCTTACCGATTATACCTACAAACGCAATCTGGCCAAACTCCAAAGTGATGTCAACCAGGCCGAAATGGCAATGGAGCGGACCCAGCGCAAGGCCAACGCCGATGTAATCCAGGCACAGGCTGAACTAAAGGCAAAAGAGTCTGAATTTGAACGCCAAAAGGATAAACTGGCAAAAGTCGAAGACCAGATAAAGAAAACAAAAATTTACGCTCCCGCTGACGGTCTGGTTATCTATGCCACGAGCGCAAGGAGCGGTGGATTTCGAAGCTCGGTCGAACCTCTGGATGTCGGCAGGGAAGTCCAGGAAAGAGAAGAATTAATTTATCTGCCGACCGGCAATGCATCAAACGCTGAAGTTATGGTTCATGAATCAAACCTGAAAAAAATCGCTGCCGGTATGCCGGCAATTGTTACAGTAGATGCTTTGCAGGGAAAAACCTACTACGGCACAATAGAATCCGTTGCTCCCCTGCCGGATGCTCGAAGTATGTGGATGAACCCCGACTTGAAGGTTTATACCACAAAAATTGCTATCGATGGCAACGACCCATCTCTGAGAACCGGAATGAGCTGCCAGGCGGAAATAATCGTCCAACAACACAAAGACGCTGTTTATGTCCCTCTTCAAACGGTCATACGGGTCGGGGCAGAACCCACCGTTTATGTCAAAACCGGAAACTCATCCCAGCCAAGACAAATCAAGGTTGGCCTTGATAACAATAAGGTAATTCATGTTCTTGAAGGTCTCAAGAAAGGAGAAATTGTTCTGCTGAATCCGCCGCTAAAATCGGCCGCAGTATATTCACAGGCTCAAAGTGATCCGGAGAAATATGGGAACGACGGATTGCAGGAAAAAATCAATAATGGTCTGAAAAATGTGGAAACAAATCGAATTCCCGCAGCTGAACCCAATCAACAGACTAATATCAAACTGCCGGACGCGGAAAAAATGAAAAAACAGTTCGAGAACATGACTCCGGAGCAGCGGGAAGAGATGAAGAAAAAATTTGAGCAGATGACTCCGGAAGAAAGAGAAAAAGCACTACAAAAATCAGGCAGAAACAGGCAGCAGGGTTCGAGAAAACGTGACCCAAATGAGCAAAAACAATAATGGATATAGTAAGATTCAATAATATTCACAAAATTTATGAAATGGGCGCTGAGCCGGTAAGAGCGCTTGACGGCATTAGTGTATCGTTTCAAAAGGGAAGTTTCTGGGCGATTATGGGCCCCAGCGGTTCAGGCAAAAGTACGATGATGAATATACTCGGCTGCCTTGACAGGCCTACTTCGGGACAATACTTTCTCGAAGATAAAGATGTAAGTAAGCTCAGCGATGATTCACTGAGCGATATCCGTCTTAGGTATATAGGATTTATTTTCCAAAGTTTCAATTTGATACCGCAGTTGACGGTTCAGAAAAATATTGAGCTGCCTCTTTATTATCTCGGTTGGGATGCGCACAAAAGTTCAGAAAAAGCCGGAGAACTGGCTGCAAAGGTCGGACTGGAAGAAAGGCTCAATCACCGACCCTCGGAACTTTCAGGCGGACAAATGCAGCGAGTGGCTGTCGCCCGCTCTTTGGCCGCCAACCCGCATATAATTCTGGCCGACGAGCCGACAGGAAACCTGGACAGCCATACCGGAAATCAGATTATGGAGCTTCTGGCTAAACTAAACAGCGAAGGAACAACGATTATTATGGTAACGCACGAATCTGATATAGCTGCATTCGCTCATAACAGATTACATATGAAAGACGGATTAGTCGAAAGAATTGAAGGAAACTGATGGCTTTGCACCAGTCAAAACTTGCCAGAAATATATGGCTCGGCATCGAGAACCTGCTGCTTCATAAACTCCGCTCGTTTCTTACGATGCTCGGAGTTGTTTTCGGGGTTGGAAGCGTAGTAGCGATGCTGGCGGTCGGCGAAGGAGCAAGTAAAGAAGCTTTGACACGAATACAAAAGCTCGGCAGCAATAATATAATAATTAACTCAATTAAATCTCTCGAAGAAGAGGCTACATCCACACAACATTCTCATATGAGTATATACGGACTAACTTTTCTTGACTACGAAAGAATAAGCTCAGATATTCCAAATGTTCAAAAGGTGGCACCCGCCAAACTGATACGCAAGGAATCAAGGGTCGGTTCCCAAACCCTCGAACTCAGAATTGTCGGAACTACAAGCGAATGGTTTGAACTTGTGCCGCGAGAGATACTTGCCGGAAGAGTTTTCGATAAAAGAGATATCGATAACTTTTCCGCCGTGGTAATACTGACTGAATTCGGGGCAAGGAAACTGCTGGCAAATAAAAACACTATTGGCCAGCCTATTAAAATAGGCGGAGACTCTTTTGAGGTCATTGGAATAGTAAAAAACGAGCAAGGAATGGCCGGAAACATTCAGATACCAGACCAGCAGATTGACGCGTATATCCCCCTCAGCACGGTTAAAAAATATTTCGGGAATATCTTTTTCAAAAGAACAAGCGGCACAATGACTTTTGAACTCGTGGAATTGCATCAGATTATTGTGCAGGTCAATAGCACCGACAACGTCGAATCTACCGCTGCAGGTATCGAACGGATGCTGCAGAGCTTTCACAAAAAAGAAGATTATCAGGTAAGCGTTCCGCTGGCACTATTAAAAGAGGCCGAAGCAACAAAACGAAGATTCAACATAGTGCTTGGTTCAATCGCGAGTATCAGTCTTCTGGTCGGCGGAATTGGAATAATGAATATTATGCTGGCTTCAGTTACGGAAAGAACGCGTGAAATCGGCATCCGCCGCGCCATCGGAGCAAAACGGAGGCAAATCATCATCCAGTTTCTTATAGAAACTGTAGTACTTTCAACCACAGGAGGAATGGTAGGACTTGCAATAGGAATCGTCATACCTTATATCATCACTTATTTCTCTGATATGCCGACCGTGATAACCTTATCAAGCATACTTATGCCGCTGTTCATCAGTGTCGGTATCGGCATAATCTTCGGCCTGTATCCCGCAGCAGCAGCAGCCAAAGTTGACCCTATCATCGCATTAAGACACGAGTAAAAATCATCATCTGATTTTTTTACAAATAGCCTTCAAATTTCTGCGGATAACCTGTAAAATACCCCTGTTATTGACATAAATTAACAGGAGTAATAAATGGCTGGACAAATTAAAAATCCAATCCTTACAGGCTTCTATCCTGACCCCTCAATTGTCAGAGTCAAAGATGATTATTATATCGCAAACTCAACTTTTGAATGGATGCCGGGCGTAATCTTTCATCACTCCAAAGACCTCATTAACTGGGAACTTGCCGGATATGCGCTTACGTCAGAAAAACATATAGATATGATTGGCAATCCAAGCTCCGGCGGTGTATGGGCGCCCTGCCTGACATACTGCGATGGATTGTTCTACCTTATCTTTTCCAATCTCAGAACCATCAGAGGACCTTACAAAGACGTACATAATTATCTGACAACAGCGCCGAGCATTACAGGTCCCTGGTCTGAGCCGGTTTATCTCAACAGTTCAGGATTCGACCCTTCTATGTTTCACGATGATGACGGCAAAAAATGGTTAGTTAATATGCTGTGGAACCATCGATACCAGGATGCCAGACGATTCGGCGGAATTATTTTGCAGGAATACGACCCGAAGGCGAAAAAACTTGTCGGGCCTATCAGGCATATTTTCAAAGGCAGTCCGATAGGCAAAACCGAAGGGCCGCATATTTTTAAACGCAATGGTTTCTATTATCTTATGGTCGCTGAAGGCGGCACAGATTTGGGGCACGCGGTAACACTGACAAGGTCAAAAAGTGTTTTCGGCCCTTATGAAATCCAGCCTGACAATCCTGTCTTTACATCTAAAGACAAACCCGGCGTTGTGCTGAAAAAAGCAGGACACGGCTGCCTTGTAGATACCCAAAACGGCCATTGGTATATGGTGCACCTGTGCAGCATACCGATTATGCCGCAAAACAGGTCGGTGCTCGGCAGAGAAACAGCGATTCAAAAAGTAAAATGGGATGATGACGGCTGGCTGCGGCTCGAAGCAGGCGGAAAAGACCCGTTTGTAGAAGTTCCAGCACCGCAACTGCCGCCGCATCCGTTTAAACCGCAACCCGCACGAGATGATTTCGACGGCAAAACACTTAATCCTCATTTTAATTCGCTAAGGGCTATGCCGGACGAAAGCTGGCTGACGCTTAAGGAACGACCGGGCTGGCTGAGAATGTACGGCAGAGAATCGCTCGGCTCAAAGTTTAGGCAGAGTCTTATCGCAAGGAGAATAACCTCGCTTGACTGCACCGCGCAGACCTGTGTTGAATTCGAGCCCGAAACTTATCAGCAGGCCGCCGGACTTATCTGCTTCTATGACAACTTTAACTTTTATTATTTAAAAGTTACTCACGATGAGACGCTTGGAAAAATCATAACCGTCTGCTTTAATCAGAATAATAAATGCACAGAACTCTTTGAACAGCAAATACCTTTAAAACAGAAAAATTGTCATCTAAGGACTGAAATCAAAAACGACAAGATGTTTTTCTCGTATTCATTGGACGGCAAAGTATGGCAGAAAATCAATCAGGAATTCGACATAACGACATTAAGCGATGAATCCTGCATTGACGGCTGCTTTACAGGCGCGATGGTTGGAATATGCGTACAGGACCTTACTGGCAGACGACAAAAAGCCGATTTCGATTATTTTGAATATACCGTGAAATAAGAAAGGAACTTTAAATGAAAAAATTAATTTTGTTTTGTGGAATCTGTTTACTCACATTTTCCTGCTGTCTGGCTAAAGAAACTGTAATGATTAAAAACCCGATTCTGCCGGGTTTTAATCCTGACCCGTCAATCGTGCGAGTCAATGACGATTATTACATTGCAAATTCCACCTTCGAGTGGTTTCCGGGCGTGGCTATTCATCATTCAAAAGACCTTGTAAACTGGGAGCTTATCGGATATGCGCTCAATTCGACTAAATATATCGACCTGCTGGGCAATCCGACATCCGGCGGAGTCTGGGCCCCCTGTCTGACATATTCTAACGGATTATTTTATTTAGTTTACTCAGATGTAAAAAATCATAGAGGACCTTATAAGGATGTTCATAACTATCTTATAACAGCCAAAAACATAAAAGGGCCATGGTCGCAGCCCGTTTATCTTAATAGTTCCGGTTTTGACGCTTCGATGTTCCATGATGATAATGGTAAAAAATGGCTTCTCAATATGCTGTGGGACTATCGGGAACGAGCCAAAAGATTTGCCGGAATTATAATACAGGAATATGATCCGAAGTCTAAAAAACTTGTCGGGCCGATTAAAAATATCTTCAAAGGCACCGAACTGGGCGTCACGGAAGGCCCTCATATTTATAAACTTAACGGATATTATTATCTTATGACCGCTGAAGGCGGCACAGGTTCTAATCACGCTGTAACGCTGGCAAGGTCGAAAAATCTTTTCGGCCCTTATGAGGTTGGCCCCGATAATCCTGTTCTGACAGCCAGAGACAAACCCCAGCTTGAGCTGCAAAGAGCCGGCCACGCTTCATTAGTCGAGACCCAAAACGGCCAATGGTATATCGCTCATCTTTGCAGCAGACCGATAATGAAAACAGAAAAACCGGAGCGAAGAAGCGTACTCGGCAGAGAAACCGCCCTGCAAAAGGTAAAATGGTGCGATGACGGCTGGCTGCGGCTGGAAAACGATGGAAACAATCCCCAGGTTAATATTCCGGCTCCGGGACTGCCGCCGCATCCGTTCAAGCCCCAAGCGGTACGAGATGAATTCAACAGCAAAACGCTTAATCTTCATTTTAATACGCTGCGCGTACCGCCCGACCAAAGCTGGCTGTCACTTTCGCTAAGACCAGGCTGGCTAAGGATTTATGGCAGAGAATCGTTAGGCTCAAAATTCCGGCAAAGTATGGTCGCAAGAAGATTTACAAGCCTTAATTGTATTGCTGAAACCTGCGTTGAATTTGAGCCGAAGACTTTTCAGCAGGCTGCGGGGCTTATATGCTTTTACGATACTCAGAATTACTACTATCTGAAAGTAACCAACTATGAAAATGTCGGCAAGTGCCTTACCGTTTGCTACAGCCAGAACGATAAATACACAGAACTTACATCGCAAGTATTTCCTCTCACTCAAAAGGCCTGTTTCCTGAGAGCCGAAATCGAATATGACAAGCTCTACTTCTCATATTCGCTCGACGGAAAAGATTGGAAAAAAATCAATGAATTTTTCGACATAAGCACACTCAGCGACGAATACTGTCAGGAAGGCAGTTTTACAGGCGCATTTGTAGGAATATGTGCGCAGGACCTGGTAGGGACACGAACAAAAGCTGATTTCGATTATTTCGAGTATCGCGACAGATAAACTATTAATCAAAAAAAATAGCCCGCACCTAAAATCATTCAGGTGCGGGCTTTTTCCATTCTCAGTCTTATTTTATATCTATAATCTTGCCTTTTTCAGCAGCTTCGCGGGCAAGCAGGCAAATCTTCGTCAGCATAAAAGATATTTCCTGCAATTCAGTGCTTTTCCTGCCGGCAAGGACATCCAAAAGAAATCTGCGGAACATCTTGTCCTTTCCTTCAGGCAGCGGCTGACTGAAGATACCCTTTTCTTTGCTGATAACGGTGCATTCCTTTTTGGCCAAACTGGCTTCGAGAACGCCTTTTGTGCCGATGACTCTTAGCCAGTCATCGCCGTGCGTCGGGGCTTCTTCAGGCCGACAGTAATCAACACTCATCGTAGCGTGCCCGCCGTTGCTAAGCTCGGCTATAAGAACGCAATTATCCTCGCAGGCAGCTCTTTCACTGTGAGCAAGATTGCCTTTCATCGCGGCAACCTTCGTAAAGCCCAGTCCTGTAACATAATTGATAAAATCAAACGCGTGAATGCCGACCCAGCCGATTGTGCCGCCGTATTTGTCTTTATCGCCGAACCAGTCGGGTCTTGTGCCCCATCTATAACTCTTTCGGCCGTTCGCTAAAATAGCCTGGCCTATAGCGCCGCTGTCATAAACCTGCTTGGCGGCAACAAATTGCGGGTCGCTGCGCATAGTCAGCATAGCTATAAGATTAACCTTATTTTTCTCAACAGATTTGCGAACCTTTTCCAGTGTAACCATATCGAGAGCCAGCGGCTTTTCAGCGATAATATTACGGCAGCCCATATCAGCGACTTCCATTATTACTTTTGGAATCAAATCAAGTCTTGTGCTGACTATCGCCGCATCAGGCTTTAGTTCCTTAAGCATCTGTTTATAGTCATCGCGAGATACCTTCTTATCGGCTGCGGGCGGAAGCTTGAGAAACTTGGAAATATCCTCGCCTGCGTAAGCCGGCGCCATTCCTACCAAATCGGCCTCATTCATACCGACCAAATCACGAAACACGGCATCTATATGACCAAAACCACCTATACTGACTATTCGAACTTTATCCATTAAAACACCTCATTTAAAAAATATTAATCTTCTATGTAAATTTTATTACTTGTTTGTTTGCTCCAATCCTTCGACTACCGCGTTCTTCAATATGAACGGCGGACCCTGTTGAGCTTCAATTTTCACATTATTGAGCTTGATCGCCTTGGCATCCTGAATCGTCATACCGCTCGGAGCCTTGATATTGACGTTTTTCAGCACGATATCTGATATTTCATGTCCCGGCAGGCCGGCGATAATACCGGCATTGCGCAGCTCAAGATAAGCGTGATAGGCATAGTAATAATACATAAAATCCATCATACGGTCAACAAAATCCGCGGTGCCGTATGGACTGGTGGCCTTAACATTTTCAATATAAATCTTTCGATAAACAGGTATGTTAGTTGTAGTGGGCTTTAACAAATCCGGCTGGGTGGAATCCTGATATGAGTAAGAAATGCTAATCGGGATTTTCACGTTCTTCATAATGATATCGCTATAGGTAATATTTTCAACCAATCCGCCTCTGCCGGGGGTGGATTTGATTCGGATTCCGCTGGCCATGTTCTCGAACCTGCAGCGTTGAACGGTCATATTACGAACGCCGCCCGTTGTTTCGCTGCCGATGGACATACCGTGGCCATGAAGAAATACACAGTCCGTAACGGTAATGTATTCACAGGCGGCGTTTGGATGTGCCGGGTCCGCACGGCCGGATTTAATCGCGACATCATCGTCGCCGACGTCAATAAGGCATTTGGAAATATAGACATGGCGGCTTTCGCTCGGGTCTATGGCGTCGGTGTTTGGCGCGATGGATGGTGCACGGATGGTTATACCTTCGATAAGCACATTCTCACACCTTCGAGGAACAAGATGAAAACTCGGCGAATTGACTATTGTAACGCCGGTAATTTTGACATTTTTGCAGTCTTCCAGCAAAATCAGACGAGGGCGGGGATAACCCTTACTTTTGCCTCGGGCCTCTTCAGCAGGTATCCACCAGCGAACACCTGAAC
>JBAVNP010000169.1:0-3043 GCA_049691175.1 Sedimentisphaerales bacterium | reverse complement strand
CTTCTGTGAAGTTCGAGTTGCGGGTAATTATATTTTTCCATCAGATTTTCTTCATCGGAAAAATGTGTTTTGACATAATAAGTCAGGTTTCCAACAGCTTTTCGTATAGCCGCTTCGTTATTGTCTTTGTCTGCAGCGTTATAAAAATCATTGATGAAACCTATCAACCGCTTATGTTGGGAATCAATCAGTTCATTTCCTACCGAAAGCTCATCGGTCCATTCAAAAAATGCCATAATTTTACTCCCTCAAAATAAACCTTCCTGCTAAATTGCTCGTCTTCGTCCCGAAGCGGGACTTCGACGCGGCAGTCTTAAATGGCCTGCCATGAGCGAGCCCTTCGATTTTTCGAAGGGCGAGTCGAATGGAGATGAAGGGAATCGAACCCTCATTTCCGCGATGCGACCGCGGCGTGCTCCCGTTACACTACATCCCCTTTATTTTTTAAAACTGCCATTTCTCATAGCAGACGATTTTTTCGATATTTTCTCTTGGCCTGTGAGTTTCCTTATCAGCCGGATAGCCTATCGGCATAAGTTCAACAATCTCGATTTCTTTGGGAATGTCGAGGACTTTTTTAACTTTTTCTGGAAAGAACGAGCCAATCCAGCAGGTAGCAAGTCCTTCAGCCGTTGCGGCCAGAGCTATATGTTCCATTGCGATAGCTACATCTATAGATGAGATTTTCTGGCCGCATCGCATAGCATAATCAGTGTTACTGCAACCGATAATTATAGCTGGTGCGGTTGCGATAAACATTTGTTCATTAGCTGCGATAGCAACTTGTTTTCGCTTCTCTTCATCCGTAACGATTATAAATCGCCAGTCCTGCAGATTTTTCGCCGATGGCGCAAATCTGCCCGCTTCGAGTATTCTTGCAAGTTTTTCCGGCTCAATTTGTTTTGAACTGTAACTTCTGCAGGAATATCTTTTTTTGATTGCCTGATATAAATCCATTTTTATACCATTTTCAATGTTTTAAACGGAGAGGGCGAGATTCGAACTCGCGGTACCAGCGTTCACCGGTACGACGGTTTAGCAAACCGTTGCCTTCAGCCACTCGGCCACCTCTCCGATAAAATTTTACAACTCTTTGTATTTGCTAATTTTACAATGGGCAGGGGCGGAGTTGAACCGCCGACACACGGATTTTCAGTCCGTTGCTCTACCAGCTGAGCTACCTACCCTTGTATTTCCACTGCTAAAGAGCCTATCCATAACGGAAACCGTAATTTACAGCCAAAAAGCGGGTATTGCAAGAAAATTACAGAGAGAACTCAGGGCGGGCAAGCATTTATTGAGCGGGAGATATCTTTTCGTACTGAAGGGCAGCTCGCATAATGGCGCCGACGCCTTTGATGTCGTTGGTAACACGTGGGCATTTGTCAGTGCCATTCACGTAATAGGCGTAACCGCCTGAGTAGGTGCTGTAGCCGCCGAGGCTGCCGAAGGCGGAGAACAGTAGGGCAGGGGAATCGAGAATCGAAAGGAAAGCAAGAAAACAGGTAAAAAAGGCGGTTTACTGGATATCGAGGGCAATAAGAGTGATATCGTCAAGCTCTATTGTATCTTTTGATGCTCTTGCGAGAATTTCAAATTCAGCGGTAAGCTGTTTTGCGGGCAGGGCGGCAATGTTTGTAAAGTCCTCGCCGAAAATCAAAGTCCTTGGGACTCCTGACGGAGAACTTCCATTTTCTTTTGTGCCCAAGAATGGTTCTGCGCCGTCGGAATACAGAATCAGCTTGTCGCCGCTCTGGAGCTGGACAGAACCCTGTTCAAACTGGGCGTTTTCAAATACGCCTAAAAGCGAACCTCTTGTCTGAAGCTGAACAGGCGAATTATTTTTACTAATAAGAATCGGATAGGGATGGCCGGCGCGGCAGTAATCGAGCGTAAGCGTATCGGTATCGAGCAGGCAGTAGCAGCAGGTAGCGAACAGACAGCCTCGCAGGTGCTGAGCGAACATTTTCTGATTTAAGCTTGTTACAACTTCCAGAGGTGTGAAAATTTTATATTCGTTGCCGATGGTTTGACGCATCTGGATGGCCTGTTTGAGGAACATAGTCAGCAGGGCGGCAGGCATCGAATGGCCCACGGCATCGGCTATATAGAAGCCTATATGATTTTCATCGAGGCGGGTTATATCGTAGATATCGCCGGAAACCCAATCGGCGGGCATAAAGGCGACGGCCCATTTGAATTGCGGGCTGTCCGGCAGGGTTTGCGGAAGGAAATCCCGCTGGACTGCGCCTGCCATTTTTAACTGGTTTTCAAGCTGCTGGGCGTGATTGTTTTTGGTCAGGTCGTCTAAGTTATGGTTTTGAAGTTCAGCGGTTTGTTTGCGGTAAACGTTGCTTATTTTTATTACGGGTATAATCTGACGTGCGGATGATTTTTCAATTACGTTGAGCATTTTAAAATGCTCTGTGTTGATGTTATCCGAACTTCCATAGAGGACGGTGGGGATATTTACCCTATCTAAAAGTTCGATAATTTCAAACAGTTTTTTTTGATGTGAGGCGGTTATTGATTCGGCGTCTATTACCGCGGTGCCGATATTGTCGGGGTTAAATTCCAATTCGAAGAATTTATCAAAATCCACAATTTGCCATTTATAGTTTTCGTAATGGATGATTTTTTGTATTTGGGCCGGGATAAATTTTCCGACACAGATATACAGGGCATCTGTAAAATCCGCTTTGGTTTTCTTCGGTTTTATAAGTGTATCAGGCATTTTTATTGACTATAATCCATTTTACTATAGTCTTAATTCGGCGATTTTTGCGTGCGACTTATGTTAACAATTTCTTGTTGACAGTTTTGGCGGAAGATTTTAGGTTATTATCGGTCTTTGACGAATTTTGTGGAGGTTTTACGATGTATAGTATGGGACCTGCTTGTGGTGTGAATGCGACGCCGTTTATAGCGCTGCCGTTTATGATTATGTTCATTATGTTAGGCGGCCTGTTTGCTGTCTCAGTGCTGCTGTTCAAGATTTTTCTGTGGTGGCGGGTTTTTTCCAAGACCGGCTACAGCGGGGCGT
>JBAVNP010000168.1:0-1952 GCA_049691175.1 Sedimentisphaerales bacterium | reverse complement strand
TTACGCCTGGACGGTGGCCTTGACGCGCATGATCTCGGCGGTGTTCCGGCGCGGCGGCGACGTCTCGTTCGTGGTCGAGGAATTGAAGGCCGTGTTCGACCCCCGCGGCGGCCAGTGGATGGGCGGCAAATACGTGCCCTCGCTGCTGGCAGCCATCGGCGACGTGATCGAGCACCACATGATCGACATCGGCTTCCTGCCCCCGCCCGCCAGCACCCAGAACCCGCCCGCCGAGATGCGCCGGGTGGTGGGCATGCCCCAGGTGCGCCTGCGCCAGTGCCCCAACTGCGGCGAGGCCGGCCTCACCCGCCAGGAGAACTGCGACGTCTGCACCGCGTGCGGGTACAGCAAGTGTAGTTAGGGAAGAGGGGGTGGAGCCGTGTGGGCGTTTACTGTGACTGGAGGCCATTTTTTGCTAATTTCGCACAGGTCGGGAGCTTGCCAAGAGCAGACGCTTTGGCCGAAACAGCGCGCCGTCCTGAGTCTGTTAACGTGCACAAAAGATGCTTGATTCTCACCCACAACCGACGAGTGTAGGTACTCACCTTATTTTTTAGGGCATACCATGGCCGACCAAGACAACACGCACGCGATTTGGCTGCCCGTCATCGGGAAGGCGCTCGCGTACCTTTGCATGAAATACGCTGAGCAGGAAGGTAAGCTTAGGTCGACGCTCGAACGCGTCGAATTCCTCGAAGGCTTGGGCCTGACGGGCGCCGACGCTGCGAAGGTAGCCGGGAGCACCAAGGCCTCGGTCGACGAACTGCGCAGGCTCGTTCGCAACAAGAAGGCTCGGAAGAATGGCGCCCGGAAAAAGAAATCCCGCCGCTGACGGGAACAGCGAGGCCGAGAACGGCCTGCCTGCTGCGGAGAAGATTGCGCGGCTGCTCGCGCTGATCGTCACGAAAGACATGGAATCCGAAGACGCCGCTTTGAAGCTCGATAGCGTCGGCTTTAGCGCACGCGAAATCTCGAATCTGCTGGGCGTCGGTCCCAACTACGTGAACGTCGCCAAGCATAGGAAGAAAGCAGGCGGCGCAAAAAAAGCGCGTAAGCAGAAGGCCGACTGACGCTGGATGGCGAAGATTAATCAGGCGCTTCTGGAGCGGTTGGCAACGAAGCTCGGGGTTACGAAGGCGCGTGTCTATACGCTCATCCAGCAGATCTCGGCCAAGAACCGGGTGCCGCGCCATCTCGGGGCGCTGTTACTCGCTGGCGACAACAGCATTAGCGTCCAGAAATACGCGAGCGCGCAGGATTTAGCCGAGCTGCGCGTGATCCCGCACCATGTCCCCGTGCCCGTACCGGCAGCCGTGCCCCCGCCACCGCGCGCCGTCATGCGCAAAGGCAAGACATCGAAGTTGCCAAGGACGAAGGAGAACACCGTCTTCGTCGTGCACGGCCGAGACACCAAGCTGCGTGATGCGATGTACGAACTCTTGGGCGCTCTTGGCCTGAAGCCGCAGGAATGGGGCCACGCGATTCGGGCCGCACGCGGCCGCGGCGCCAATCCTTACGTGAACGATGCCGTGACCAAGATTATGGAGCAGGCTCAGGCGATCGTTGTCATGCTCTCCCCCGACGATGAGGTGAAGCTGAAGGCGCAGTTTGTCGCGAGACACGAGCGTTTGATCGAAGGTAAGTTGCACGGACAAGCTAGGCCGAATGTGATCTTCGAGACTGGCATTGCGATCGGTACCCACCACAAGAAGACCGTGATTATACAAGCTGGCGACGTTAAGCCGTTCACCGACATCGGCGGAATGCACATCTTGCACCTAACCGGCAGCGACCAATCGCGGCACGACTTCGCGAACCGGCTTGAGGATCTCGGCTGCAAGATCGACCGCGATGGCGATCATTGGCTGCGGGCTGGCAATTTCACGCCGACCGGGCCGAAGATCAAAAAGCCAAAAAACGTGACAAACCCTGCGAAGCGGTCAGTCCGTCGC
>JBAVNP010000167.1:0-7144 GCA_049691175.1 Sedimentisphaerales bacterium | reverse complement strand
ATATAATCGGCATCTTCAAGCAGGATTTTCGCAACGCCGCTGCCGATGGTTCCGAAGCCCACTATCGCTATTTTTACAGTTTTTTCAGCCATAATTATTCCCAACTTATGTAGAAGTGAAAGTTTACCGAAAAAACATAAATCTGCAAGAAAAATTGTCCTGCTATATCTGCAGCAGCAGGGGCTGAGAATCCAGCAGACGATTTAAATTGTCTTTTTCGACAAAGGCGTCCAAGCCGTTGGGGTTGTATTTCGTCAGCATTTTAATTGTTGCCTTGAACTTTTTTTCAAGCGGCGCGACAAAATGGTGGTTTTCAATTACCAGCTCATACGCACAAAGGGTAAGCCTGTCTATTAGCGGCTTTTCTTCTTCGTATTTACCCAGCTTGTAATTGGCCTTGAAGCTCGACAGCATAATGGCTTGGTTCTGTCCGTAAAGCGGGTCGATAGCGAGAGGCATCCCGGCGTATTGAAAATGGACTCGAATTTGATGGGTTCTGCCGGTTATGGGTCTGGCGGCTATAAGGCTGATATTGCCGAAGTTTGCGAGAAGCTCCCATTTCGTCCGGGCGTCTTTGCCTTTTTTGAAATCGACCTCCATAATTTGGGAATTTTTTTTGGCTTGCATTATCGGGGCGTCAATCATTCCGGTTTTTTCGGTTCGACTTCGCTCACCGCAGGCCGATGGTAAGCCGGTTATAATCGCCAGATATGTTTTTCTGACCTGGCCTTTCTCGAAATACTCTGAAAATTTTCTCTGCGAGTCCGTATCTTTTGCCAGAATCATTATTCCGCTTGTGTCCTTGTCGAGCCGATGAACGAGTTTGAGATCTTGTTCTTCCTTCCTTTTGATTTGCAGAAAATCAATCAGGTTCATTTTTCCCGTTCTGTCGGTGGTAACACTGATACCGGCCGGTTTGTTTATGGCGATTATCTGCTGGTATTCGTATATAATGTCGATGTTGTTTTTAGCCATTTTTTCCCTTTACGCCTTTATTATATGCCTTTAAAAAATAATAGAAATATATATTGTAATTGAACAATTTTTGATTAAAAAGCGTAATATTAAGGTTTTGTTATGTAATTTATAGGTTGAAGGACCATTTCATTTATTAAATCAGACAATTTTGCTCTGTTTTATAACATATTGAAAGGAAAAGGTTTATGAATCGTAAAAAGTCTTTGGTAATTGTTTTCGGTCTTGTATTTACTCTTCTTTTAAATTCAATTTGTTTTGCCGACCCTGCTGAGAAAAAAGATATTGAAATGCTTCGCAGCACCGGCCAGGTTTTCGCCGAGATAGCCGAGAAAGCTACGCCTGCGGTGGTATTTGTAAGTGTGGAGCAGGAGGTTACTCAGCAAATGCCCGAAATATTTTATGGTAACCCGTTTGGCGATGAATTTAACGATGAATTTTTCAAGAGGTTTTTTGGTCAGCCTTTTCCTCGTCAATTTCGGCAGCAGCAGCCTCGCCAGCAGAAACAGATTCGTAAGGGTCAGGGTTCAGGCTTTATAATTACTTCAGATGGTTTTATTCTGACCAATAATCACGTGGTTGAAGGCGCTAATAAAATCACTGTAAAGTTTTCTGATGACAAGGAATTGCAGGCCAAAGTGATTGGCACGGACCCCGCGACCGATATTGCGGTTATAAAGGTGGATGCAAATAATCTGCCGACGGTTCAGTTCGGCGATTCGGACAAGCTCAAAGTCGGCGAATGGGTTATCGCGATTGGCAATCCCTTCGGTCTGAGTCATACCGTAACCGCCGGTATTGTTTCAGCCAAAGGCAGGAGCAATCTCAATCTTGCGAATGTGGAGTATCAGGATTTTATACAAACGGATGCTGCTATTAATCTTGGCAATTCAGGTGGGCCTTTGCTTAACATTGACGGCAAAGTCGTTGGCATCAATTCCGCGATTTTAGGCAACGGCGGCGGTTATATGGGCAATATAGGCAATATGGGTATCGGCTTTGCTATTCCTATTAATATGGCAAAGTATGTTTATGACAAGATAAAAACTGAAGGCAAAGTAACAAGGGGTTATGTGGGGATTTATGCTGAGGATGTCAGCCCTGAAATGGCCGAGCATTTCGGCGTAAAAGACCGTAAGGGCATTCTTGTTGATAAAGTTGTTGAGAACAGTCCTGCCAGCAAAGGCGGTATCGAAAAGGGAGATATTATTGTAAAGATGGATGGCAATACGGTTGGTGAGTGGAACAACTTCAGGAATGAGATAGCAAAAAAAGCTCCCGGCACGAAAATTACTCTTACAGTTATAAGAAACGGTGAAGAAAAAGACCTCGAGATAAAACTTGAGACGAAAGAATCAAAGACTGCTTCAACTGAAGCCGGTGGTAAAGAGGCGAAGCAGCTCGGAATAACAGTTCAGGATTTGACGCCTGAACTTGCCAAGCAGTTTGGTTACGCGGACGAAAAAAGCGGTGTTATTGTTTCTGAAATTGCCTCTGATTCACCGGCAGCAGAGATTGGAATAACAGCCGGGACATTGATTACGGAAGTTAATCGCCAGAAGGTTGAGAATACGCAAGGCTTCTGGGAACTTGTCAAAAAAGCAAAGGATTCGGTTCTGCTTTATATCCGGCAGGGTGAAATATCAAGATATGTAGTAGTAAAATTTAACGAATAGAAATTGGAAATTTCCTGAACTTTAAAAATCGGCCGCTGACTGGCGACCGATTTTTTTATTCCTTATCAATACATTTTTTTAAAGTCTTGCAGACAATCGCGACTTCATCTTTGCTTAGATTGTTATAAAACGGCAGGGCGATAGTGTTTTTGCAGGTCGCATCGGTAATTGGGAAATCACCGTCTTTATAGCCGAATTTTTCAACCATAAACGGCTGAAGCGTTACAGATGGAAAATAATTGCTTACCTGCACCCCTTCCGTCTGCATCGCAGTTAAAATCGAGTTTCTTTTTGAGTTGTAAGGCTCTTTTAGCCTGATGACAAAGACAAACCAGCTTACTTTGCATCCTTTTGGCGTCTTTGGCACAATAATTCTCTCATCGTCAGCAAGGATTTCCTGATACCATCCTGCGACTTTTTGTCTTTTCTGGATAAACTCCTCGATTCTTTCGAGCTGTGATATTCCTAAAGCACAGTTTATATCACATAGTCTGAAATTATATCCCATTCTTGCGTGTGCGAGCCATCCGCCGCCGGCGCCCCGTCCCTGGTTTCGCAGCGACACACACATATCGGCAATTTCTTTATTATCTGTTACAATCATTCCGCCTTCGCCCGTGGTAATTTGTTTATTCGGATAAAACGCGAAAGTGCCGACAGTGCCGAAGGTGCCGGCTTTTTTGCCGTTCAGTTCCGAACCGAGCGCTTCGCAACTGTCTTCGATAACCGGCAGATTGTGCTTTTTGGCGATTTTGACAACCTGGTCCATACTCGCAGGATTTCCGAATACGTCCACCGGCAGAATAGCTTTAGTTTTTTTGGTGATTTTTGCTTCGATTTTTTTCGGGTCGATGTTGAGATTATCCGGGTCGATATCGACGAACACGGGTTTTGCATCGACCATCAGTATGCAGTTGGTTGATGCGATAAAAGTAAACGACGTGGTGATTACCTCGTCATCTTTGTCTATCCCTAATGCTTTCATACATAAAAAAAGAGCGCTTGTGCCGGAGTTAACGCTGACCGCATATTTTGTGCCGACATAGTCCGCTATTTTCTTCTCAAACTCTGGTATTTTAGGCCCGAGTGCGAGATTTGGCGTCTTAAGCACTTGCACAACCGCCTGTATGTCTTTTTCGCAGATGTCTGGCCGTGACAGATAAATTTTCATATAAGACCTTCCATTTTGAGAAATAAAGCAATAATTATACTCTTAAAGTTTGTTCCGGAGGAGGAAAAAATATCCCCTGTTAAAGAGTTATTACAAGTTGTTTTTTTGTTGACGGGTAATAGGCTATGCAGTAAAGTAGCAAATAGATTTGAATAAATTTTGTCTGGTTTTTTAGAATTTTTATGAAGTTAGCGACCGACCCGCCAGAGGCGGGCAAGTTACAGGTCGAAGCAAAAATAACAAAAGGATTGTAAGTCAGGGGAAATGCAGGCTTTGCGAAATTTTAAAACCTACTTTCTCAGGGGTTTGGCCGCACTTTTGCCAACTATCTTGACGGTCTGGCTTTTTGTCCAGTTATACCTATTTATTCAACATAACATAAGTGCCCATATTAACCGCGGCGTAGTCAGGATACTGGTATCTGCAGTCCCACACTATCCATATATAAGCGATGGTGATTTATCGGTTTATATTAAAAAGAATCATCCTGTGGTAGATGGTAATCCGCAAATGCTGGCCGAAAAGATGAATGACCCCGATATAAAAAGAGCGGCCAGAATTGAAAAAGCTGAAAGTTTCTGGGTTTATGGCGGGGGACAAATAACGGGTTTTGTAATAGTGTTCCTGATAATTGTTTTTGTCGGGGCATTTCTGGCCAGCGTCATCGGCAGGGCGATATGGCGAATGTTTGAACATACACTGATGAAGACGCCGCTGCTTCGGGCTATTTACCCATATATCAAACAGGTTACCGATTTTTTTCTCGCCAGCAAAAAAATATCTTTCAATAAGATTGTCGCCGTTGAATTTCCCAGAAAAGGTACGTGGGCAATAGGAATGGTTACCGGTCCGGGACTGCAAAAGCTGGCTCCTGAAGGAACGGAGTTATTGACTGTTTTTGTTCCTACGTCGCCATCACCGGTTACGGGTTTTGTGCTTATTGTTCCCAAAACAGAAGTAGTTGAACTGGATATTTCGATTGAAGAAGTATTGAGGTTTATTATAAGCGGCGGTGTCATAAGTCCATCGGTATTTCAGTCTTATCCACGGGAACATAAAACCTCGCAATTAAAAAACGAATAAACATTTTTTTAAAGGAATGGAAAGTTGGACATAAGAATTACCGGCAAACACGTAGATATGACCGAAACGAACAGGGCAAGAATTGAGGAAAAGATAGCCAAGCTGCCGAAGTATTACAATAGTATTTATGATGTCGAGGTCATAGTGGAAGGAAGTGAAGGCGCCACCGTCGGCAAGGTGGAAATCATTGCCAGAGCAAAGCACAACAATGTTTTTGTCGCCAAGCATACCGGAGATGATATGTATGTCTGCATTGATGAAGCTGTCAAGAAAATCGAAAGTCAGCTTAGAAAGCATAAGCAAAAGCAACGCGACAACAAGCATTCACATGATGCAACAAGTGAAATCTGATATTTTGTGACTTTAATGAAGTTTTAAAATTTAAAATAAGACGGAAAAAACAAAGTAATTTTTTTAATTCAGGAGCTATTATGAAAATAGCTGATTTTGTCTGTACGAAGGCTATTATACCGAGACTGGAATCGGTCAAGAGAGACGACGTTATCAGGGAACTTGTCGCCGCTCTTGACAAGGCCGGCAAAGTTGGCAAAGACAATGCTGCGGATATCGCAAAAGCTGTTATTAAAAGGGAAAACGAAGCCAGTACGGGCATCGGGAAAGGAGTGGCTGTACCGCATGTCAGACACAAGATTGTTAAAAAAGTTGTTGCTGCTATCGGAATAAGCGCAACCGGAATTGATTTTTCCGCCCTCGACAAACAGCCGGTTTATACAGTCATTTTGCTTTTAAGTCCCGTTGAAGGCGACCAGCATCTGCAGGCTATGGAGGCCATTTTTGGACATCTGCAGAACGATAATTTCAGGAAATTTCTCAAGCAGAGTGAAACTGTTGAACAGATAAAAGAATTACTTGTCGAAGCCGACCAGAATCCTTCATGGTAGGCTGCACAAGGCGGTCCGGCGAAAAGCGATTTTGAAGGAATACGGGAGCCGAACTATTGTCCGATTCAATCAGTCAGACAGAGGTCGAAATAAAAAATGCCAATGGTCTACATATGAAGCCGGCGATGCAGCTTGTCGATACTGCAAGCCGATTTATGAGCGACATCAAGGTAAGCAACGGCAAGACCGTGGTTGATGGAAAGAGCATTATGCAGATTGCGATGCTTGCGGCTACGGCAGGGACAAAATTGACCATAACGGCCGAAGGTTCTGACGCTCAAATGGCGACTGAGGCTTTAAAGGACCTGATTGAAAATAAACTTTTTGGCGAACAGAGTCGGCAGGCAGAAAAAGAATCTGCCGGCTGATTGGGTATTTAACCGATGGAAATAAAAAAAGGAATTGCAGTTTCTCCGGGTATTGCGATAGCAAAGCCCCTTATTATCGATTCGGAGGATTACCGGATACCGAGACGTTCTATCCTGGCGTCGGCTAAAGTCGTGGAAGTCAAGAGAGTAAGAGATGCCTTTAAAAAGGCTGCCGAAGAACTTGAGAGGGTTAATTCAGACGACAAAATTGCCGAGAGTGAAATCAAGGATATTTTTGCCGTCCATCTGAGGTTTTTGAAGGATAAAACCCTGCAAAAAAAAGTTACGGACCTTATCTGCGATGAGCTTTTGACTGCCGAATATGCCGTTTCTACGACCCTGCGGGATATCGCAAACCATTTCGCATCTGTGCCGGATAGATATATCAGTGAGCGAGCAACTGATATTTACGATATTGAAAAACGATTATTGCGGCATCTGCTCGGCAGAAAAAGAGAGGATGTTGAACATATCAACCATGAGGTGGTGGTAGTTGCTCATGAGCTTGGTCCTACTCAGACTGCCGGTTTTGATAAAAAATTCATAAAGGGTTTTGCCACCGATGCCGGCGGAAGAACCAGTCATACCGCAATTGTCGCTCGCTCGCTCGGTATTCCTGCGGTGGTTGGTCTTAAGGATGTTACAGAAAATATTGACTCGACAGCTACAGTGATAATCGACGGCAATCGCGGTATGGTTGTAATCAGCCCCGATGAGCCTACGCTCAAACAGTATCAACAGCTTGCTGTCGAGTTTGAGAGACTCGAAAGAGAACTGGACACAATTCGCGACCTGGATGCCGTTACCCGCGACGGCGTGGCGGTAGAACTGCTGGGTAATATTGAATTTCCGCATGAAGCCGAAATAGTGCTGGACAAGGGCGGATATGGTATAGGTCTTTATCGAACCGAGTTTTTATACCTTTACAGTGAAACCGAGCCTACTGAGGATGACCATTATAAGGCGTAC
>JBAVNP010000166.1:0-2563 GCA_049691175.1 Sedimentisphaerales bacterium | reverse complement strand
ACAAATAACCTCGGGCATTTCCGAGGGCAAAGCTAAATAAGGAATTTCACGGATGGTTTCGACAAATTGGTTGAGTTCTTCATACAGCTTTTTTAGAACATATTGAATTTCTGCCTCTTGCATCTGGTTATGCCTTTAAAAGTGTTAATAGTTTTGAGTTTTTTTTTATTCTCATTGCTATTGGTCAAAATCACCTTTAAGCAGTTAAGTAAATTTTAAGAGTAAATAATCACTTTTGTCAAATTTGTATTCGGCATCATCAAAATATTTCTTAAAAGCTTTTAGCTCTTTAAAATAAGCCTAAGGAGTGTAAAAAAATCCAAGCCTAACAGTTGTTTATGCGGATAAGACAATTTCTGCCGGAAGAATTATGACTTGATAAAGATAAGTTTCGGCCTATTTGACGCTGATATTGGCGATTGAGCAGCAATGTTAAGGCTTAAACCAAACTATCGAGAGGAACTGGTTCGCACTAACCAATGGCTAAAACAACACTCCATCCGGGAAGGGACACTGCCAAAAGCTAATCTGCTTATTCTGATAAAATTTTGCTTAAATTTTAGTCAGCCCTTCGCGAATAGCAAATTTAGTAAGGTCTGCGAGGTTATTAACTGCGGCCTTTTCCATAATGTGCCTGCGGATTGCCTCAACGGTTTTGACACTCAAGCCTACTTCTGCAGCGATTTGCTTTGCAGATTCGCCGCCTGTCAAAAGTTGAAGGACCTGGCTTTCTCTCAGTGTAAAGATTACACGATCGCCGGCAACAATTTTTATGCCGCCGTTTTTTGCAATACCGTTCAGGATTATGCTCGCAACTTGAGGACTCAAATATGACTGGCCGGCAAGCAGAGTTTTAATGGCATCGACTAAATCATCAAACGCACACTCTTTGAGCATGTACCCTGATACACCTGCCCTGACCATATCAAGCACAAATTCTCTTTTTGCATGCATAGACAGTGCCAGAATTTTAACTTCCGGCAGTTCGCTTTTAATTTGACGTGTCGCTTCAATACCATCCAGGCCGGGCATAGACACATCCATAATAACAATATCCGGCCTTAATTTTCGGGTCATTTCTACCGCTGCCAGACCATTATCAGCCTCGCCAACCACTTGTATATCAGCATGTTCTTTAATCAAAAAGCTGATTCCCTCTCTCAGGATTTTATGGTCATCTGCTATCAAAATTTTTGCCACCATATTTACTCCTTGGTCAATGAGTTTTATTACATTTTATCGGTGCTACCAATGAAACTCGTGTCCCATGATTCGGCTTTGAATCAATCTCAAGGCTGCCGCCGAAGCAGTTTAACCTCTCGCGGATACTAAAAAGTCCAAATCCCTTTGCTTTGTTTGAAGCAAAATTTTCTATGGGATGTTTAAATCCGATTCCATCGTCTATTACGTTAATGCGTATCTTATTTTTCTCTTTGTGAATAGAAACTTTCACCTGTTGGGCTTTAGCATGCTTAATAATGTTAATAAGCAGCTCCCGCACTGCCCTGTATAAAAGAGCACCAACATCTTCGTCCAAAGGCTTAAGCTGAGCGTCATCTACAAACTCAGTTTTAATTCCGTACTTTTGCCCAACTTCTTCATCGAGCCATTCCCGGATTGCAACTTCAAGCCCCAGTTCATGTAAGGCGGGAGAGGCCAAATCGGACGTCAAAGACCGCACATCATTAATTATCCGGTCGAGATATTTATAAATTTCATCCAGCGGCTCAACCAGATTTGCCGGCAAATCTGTCTCACGCAAATGACCTAAATTAATTTTGAACAGTATCAGATTTTGCGCAATCCGGTCGTGCAATTCAGCTGCAATGTGTTTGCACTGGCGTTCTTCGATTAATGACATTTCCGAAGCAAGGTCTCGAAGCTGTTTCTGATAAGCCAGCACTTTATTTTGAGCCTGTCTTTGTGCAGTGATGTCCCGGAAAATGCCCAATATTCCTGTAACATTACCTTCCTTGTCCCTGACAGGTGTTTTAACAGTATGGATAATTAGTTCCCTGCCATTCTGAATATACTTCTCATCAATATATTCTGTTTTGCCGGATTTCACAATTCTTATGTCGTCAGCTTTGTATTTTTCAGCCAATTCTTTGGGGTAGAAGTCGTAATCTGTTTTTCCGGCAATTTCCTCGGCCTTAATTTTCAAATCCCCGGCATAATTTTCATTACAGGATATATAAACTGAGTCCTTATCTTTAAGGAAAATCTTCTCAGGAAGGCTTTCTAAAAGCGTTCTATATTTCTTCTCGCTTGCCCGCAGTACTTCTTCAGCTTTCTTGCGCTCGGTGATGTCAGAAATAACGGTTGAAAATCTGCCTTTTCGGGGACAGGATACGGTAATATGTAAATACTTCTTTGCAGGAGGAAAATAGGACTCAAATGAATGCGGCACACCTGTTTGGGCAACTTTTGAAAATATGTCGAGGAATGGCGATTGGCCTTGCCCGTAAAGTTCTGACGCTAAAGCTCCAACTGCTTTCTCCCTTGGTATTCCAATAATTCTTTCATAAGACGGGTTTACATACAGAATGCGGTAATCTATTAC
>JBAVNP010000165.1:0-2508 GCA_049691175.1 Sedimentisphaerales bacterium | reverse complement strand
CGACCTCTTCATTGCCGGTTTTTACGGAACGCAGTATCAGACCTTCCATAATCGAGAGATATTCGCCATCGCCCAGGTTTTTGATATTTCGGCCCGTCTTTTCGATTACCGTATTGAGCAGGTTTCTTTTTGTCTCGGTTATTTCTTTTGCGATGGCTATTCTGGCGGCGGCGAGGACCCTGTTCTTCTTTTCTTCGCCTGCGATGCGGGCCAGCCGCTGGGTTTCCTGCCGGTATTTCGACAATTCTTCTCCGCAGGCTTCCTTGAGGGCCTTTATTTTTTCATCCGCCCGGGCTTTTATTTTTTCCGCCTCGGCCTGCCCCTGGACGAGAATTTTTTCTACTACCTGGTTCGCATCCATAAATCAGCCGCCCACAGCCGTCTGTGCCGCTGTTTTCAATGCCTGCCAATTCACGCAGTTGTTAATTATAAGCAAAGATGCCAAAAGCCCCAGAATTGCATAGACCTCAATCATAACGGCATACACAACGCCGGCTTTGAATGCCATTTCCGGCCGTTTGGCTGTCATTATGATGCCGCTTGCGGCCATTTTGCCCTGATAAATCGCGGTTACCAGTCCGGCAAAAGCGACCGGCAAACAGGCCGCGAAGACTGCCAGACCCTGCTGCCAGTTCAGATGTATCTTGTACGACACATCGAAAAATCCGAGGTTCTGCAGGACCATAAAGCCGCCTAAAAAGCCGTAAAAACCCTGCGTTCCCGGCAGAACCACCATAATAAAATTCAGGCCGTAACGCTCCGGTTTTTCCGTCAGCACCCCGGCTGATGCGCCGCCGGAGATGCTTAATCCGATTCCGGAACCTATGCCGGCCAGGAATACCGCCAGTGCCGCACCCATCAGTGCCAAAGCATTTCCAAAATATTCAATGCCCATAAGTTAAATCCTTTCTATGATACGTTAGTTTTATTTTTCTTTTTATTTTTTTACATTTATGTAAACGTATTTATATTCCTTATTCAGCGGCTCGAACAATCGTCCGCCGCCGACAAGGAATTTCTGGAAGAACTCTACGAACTGAAGCCGGATTGTATGAACAAACGCGCTAATCGTGGACATCAGCGCATTAAAGAGATGGCCCCCAATCAGTATTATAATCGCAATGATGACGCCCACATAAGGGATTTCACCGGCACTTTTGGCCATAATGTTTATTGCCATTGCCATTCCGCTTCCGACCATTCCGAGCGCCATAAGCCGCAGATAGCTCAGCACATCACCCAAATAGAATACCGTACTGAATAAATTATATGTTCCCATGCCGATTCTGCCCGCCCAGTTGCCCTGTCGTTGACTGAAGAGGACAATAATAATGGCAGGGGCAATCGCGACTTTGCCGAGCAGCGAACAAGTTTTGTCGCTTAAGCCGATTCTGCCTCCGAAAAAGGAAAGAACAAGGCAGTTGAGCATCACCAGCCACGTTATCCGGTCGCACAGTGCGGAAATGAAATCTCTTCTTCTGATATTGTGTATCAGCGCAGCAACGATGCCGGTCATAATCTGAAAATATCCCAGCCCCAGAGCCAGTTTGAAGAATATCATTGGTTGCTTCAATGGGTCGAACCACATTAGTTTCTGCTGGATTTTGACCAGAAAAGTCCAGCCGAATCTTTCCGATAACTGCTGCGGCGCGTCGCCGAACCAACTGCCTGTCATTACACCTGCCCCGACAGCGAATATTGAACAGATAAGCAGGAGCCACAGCAGTTTTTTGTCGCCCTGCATTTTCACGATAAAGTAAGCCATTGCTGCGATTATTATCAGTCCGTAGCCGACATCGCCCACACATAGGCCAAAGAACACGACAAAGAACGGAGTCAAGAGTACAGTCGGATCAAATTCGATATGCTGCGGCATGCCGTAAAGCCGCATAACAACCTCAAACGGCCTGAACAACGGCTTATTATCAATTTCAACCGGTATGTCCTCGTCTTTTCCAATCTGCATTTCGCTTATGCTTGAGGCGCCGAATCGTCCAACAATTTCTTTTAATCTTTCGATATCCTGCTTTTTGACCCACCCTTCAAGAATAACCGCTTGTTCAGTCTGCGGTGAGGTCAGTTGCGTTTTATTGCGGCTGAGCAGATTTCGATAGTAATCCGCCAGTATCTGCAAATCGATTATTCCTTCGCTTAATATCTTTGCCTCTTTTTCGGCCTTGGCCAGTTTGTCCTGTGCGGAGGCCAGTTTTTCCTGATATTCTCTTATAAGTTCGGCGGCTATGCCCTTTAACCCGGTAAAACCAACCGCTTCAAATTCAAGTCCTCGCAGAATCTTGTGTACTTCCTGTGCGTTTTCTCTAAAGCATGCAACTATACAGGCCGCAGAATTGTTATGTCTTCCTATAATTTCAACAATGGCCAGCTCAACGAGTTTTTTTTCTGCCTCAATAATGCTTTTCGCAGACAAAAAGCCCGCTAAGACAGCGGTTTTCTGCAATTGCTCCATTTCTTCCAGTGGAGTTGTGAGGTTTTTCCACGGCCCAAGAT
>JBAVNP010000164.1:0-1650 GCA_049691175.1 Sedimentisphaerales bacterium | reverse complement strand
TCCTCTGTTCACAATCGGCTATCGTTTGAGCCGATGGCGGAAGGATTCGAGAACATATTAACGGATTGCACAGATGACCAGTCAGCCGAGAGCAGCAAGAATTTTGATTTGCCTGGTAGTAGCTATGACCTTTGTCGCCGCTGTTCTTATGGTTCTCGACCACCAATCAATCTCAGCTGGGGCTTTCAGCCTCGCAAGTTATTCATCATTAGGGCCAATATCTGATATTATTGCCACAAGGGAACCAGTAAAGAACGACAGGTGGGATAAAATCGAGGTTTTCTACAGCAATACCAAAGGCGGAAACCTTAATCAGCTCGCATCCCTGAACGGTCTGGCCAGTGCAGAGGACCTTAACTTCCACTTTTTACTCTGCAACAGCCTCGGCGGAATCGACGGTCAGATTCAAACAACTGAAAAATGGCTCAATCAATGGTCTGCTATTCCCGGCGGCATCTGGTACGGAAGCAGCGATACCATAAGAATATGCGTCATCGGGGAAGGTAAAAAAGCAGCTTCTGATTACCAGATAAGCAGAACAGAAGAGCTAATCCAGGCACTGAGCAGAAAATTCAATATCAACACATCAAATATCGCCTACCCTAAAGGCTGGCAATTATAAGAAAGCAGAAATTCTTAAAGCAAATCACCGCTGACTCAGCGGTTTTTTTATGTCAATTCAAAAAGAGGACTTGTCGTGTCCTTTAATTTTCATAAAAATTTTTCTTATAAACATCCGATAAAAACATTTTTATTTTTCAGTCATGCACTTAATCCCAGAAATATTACCCATTTTTGGCAATTTTACTATTTTTGCTACTTTATCTAAATTAACATTGCCGATAAAACTTCATATATAAGGAAGACAGTTCTTTGTTAATGGAGTACGAATTATGGCACAAGTAATGGAACAAACCGTAGAAACCGCAGTAGAAAACCGCAGGGCAATGCGAACAATGCTTTCCTGGCCGGTGAGCATCTGGCTGCCGGAAGCAAACAGATTCTTTAACGGCAAAACCATCAACGTGGCAAAAGGCGGAGTGCTCCTGTCTATGCCGATGACGACACCAGTCCGGCCGGGACACGTCGTTGAGATAAACTTTCCGCGGACAATGAACCTTGCCAAAAAGAAAGGGCAGTTTGCCCGCATAAAGGCAGGAAAGGTAATCCGCGTCGAGCGCGACACAATAACAACCGATGCCACTATCGGTGTAGCCGTTCAGTTCGCATAATTGGCAGCAAAGACACAAAGTTAAGAGAAGTAAGGATGTAAAGAGGTAAGGAAGTAAGGAAAAACTGCCGAAAGCGTTCCTTACATCCCTGCTTCCTTATTTCCTTACTTCTTTTTCTATTTTCCACATCAGCTTGAAAAACACAGCAAATCCGTTTATCATAGGGCAATGAGCAAAGATGGAAGAAAAGGCGGTGCAGCACACGTTCCAAAGATGGAGAATAAGCGGGCTTTTTTCGATTATGAAATCATCGAAAAAATAGAAGCCGGGATGGCACTTTTCGGCAGCGAAGTAAAATCACTCAGAGATGGCGGAGCCGACATGTCAGGCGCTTACGCGAGGATTGACGATAATGAATGCTGGCTCGTCGGCTGCAATATCTCACTATATAAACAGGCAGGCGTCCGTAATCACGAGC
>JBAVNP010000163.1:0-2224 GCA_049691175.1 Sedimentisphaerales bacterium | reverse complement strand
GCCGGCTCCGAGTATCTCATTATGGAGGCCAGCAGTCACGCGATAGAGCAAAATCGTCTTGCGGGGATGAATTTCAAGGCTGCCGCTTTTACGAATTTTACGGGCGACCATCTCGATTATCACAAGACGATGGAGGCATACCTGGCAGCCAAGCTGAAACTTTTTGAGAAACTTTCGACTGATGCGACAGCGATTATCAATATCGATGACCCTGTTTGGGAAGTAGTCGCAGCAGTAACAAAGGCCAACAGGGTCTTTTACTCCTTAGACAGAGAAACCGATTTGACTGCCGATATAATTTCGATGGATATTACAGGAACGGTGTTTGATTTGAATTTTCAGGGCCAGAAGGTTCGGATAAAAACGCCTCTTATCGGCAGGCATAATATAAGCAATCATCTTGCGGCAACAGGTTTGGCGATTGGCGCAGGTTTCAGTCTTAAAACAATTGCCGATGGCTTAAGTAAGCTCAATAAAGTCCCCGGCAGACTCCAGAAGGTGTCTTTTTTGGGAGATTTTACCGTCCTCGTGGACTATGCTCATACAGACGATGCGTTAAAGAATGTTCTTTCGACTCTCAGGCCCATTTGCAAAAAAAGGCTGATGGTGGTTTTCGGCTGCGGCGGCGACAGGGACAAAACCAAGCGTCCGCGTATGGCGCAGATTGTCGAGCAGTTCGCCGACAGGATATATGTTACCAGCGATAACCCAAGGACTGAAAGGCCCGCGACGATAATAGAAGATATTCTCAAAGGATTTTCAAATCCGACCGCTGAAAATATAAAAACTGAGCCGGACAGGAAAAAAGCCATAGAAGCCGTTATAAAAGACGCGCAGGCCGGTGATATAGTTCTTATTGCCGGCAAGGGACATGAAAATTACCAGATTATCGGCACGGAAAAACTTCACTTCAGTGATATCGAAACAGCCGCAGAATTTTTGCGATGAAACCTTTAAGCATAAGCAAACTCGCTGAAATTATAAAAGCTCAAATCGTATCTGACAGTACAAAAACTGTAAGCAGCGTGAGCATTGACTCACGTGTGATTAAACAGGGCGGCATGTTTTTCGCGGTTAAAGGCGCAAATCACGATGGACACGATTTTGTCAGTCAGGCTTTTGAAAATGGTGCGGCCTGTGCAGTTTTGCAAAGGGAAATCAATGAGGGAAATAAACCAATATTGTTAGTCGATGATACTATAGAGGCTCTCGGTGAACTGGCAAAATTTATAAGAAGTAATTCTGCCTGTAAGGTTGTCGCGGTTACCGGCTCTGTGGGAAAAACCACTACTAAAAATATACTTAATCATATTTTGAGCAGTAAATACAATTGTTTCCCTGCTCCCAAAAGCTTCAATAATAATATCGGTGTGCCTTTAACAGTTTTTGATGCTCCCGACGATTGCGAATTTATTATCGCAGAGCTTGGCAGCAATCATCCCGGCGAGATTGAATATCTTTCCCATATAATTCAGCCCGATGTTGCCGTAATAACTACTGTGTGTCCGGCTCATCTGGAAGGGTTCGGTTCGATTGAAGGGATAATAAAGGAAAAAGTTTTCGTTACGGCCGGTTTGAAGCGGGGCGGGAAATTTTTTATTAACGGCGATAAAAAAGAGCTTGTCAATTATTGCAAAAGTGAGAATCTGACCTTTGAAACTTTTGGTACGGCAAAAAATTGTGATGTGCAGGTAAAGGATATTGAACTATTTGGGGATAAAAGCACTTTTGTTATAGAAAATGTTACGGTAAATTTGCCGCTTGCCGGCAGGGCGAACGTGGAGAACGCGGCGGCCGCCTGGGCGGTTTGTAAATATCTCGGTGTTTCAGCAAGGCAGTTTGCCGATTTTATTGCCGGCATAAAACCTGTCGGTATGAGGCTGGAAGTTATTGAATTCGGTTCGGTAACGGTTATTAACGATTGTTACAACGCGAATCCCGGCTCGATGGAAAACGCCCTTCAGACTCTTTCTTTGCTGGCAGGGCAGAGGGAAAAAAGGCCTGTTTTTGTTTTCGGCAGGATGGGCGAACTTGGTGCCGAAAGTCAAAGGCTGCACGCTGAGTTGGGGCAGCGAATTGTTCATTACAAAATCCCGCTTGTCCTGACGACCAAAGGCGACAGTGCATTAGCCGCTCAAATGGCGGATAAAAATGCTGATTTTAATATCTGCGTGAAGATTTTTGACAATGTTGGCGAGCTTGCCGATAATCTGCACAAATTTGT